>JABGWN010000021.1 GCA_018645535.1 Methanobacteriota archaeon | reverse complement strand
GAATTCGCCTTTTGCAATGACAGAAGTTCCATTCATAGCAGATATATTCATGATTTCGTTATTGCCGTGCCCTGTGATTGTGAACACGAGATGAATCCCCTCCTCGTTCGAATCTTCAAAATAGACAATCCCATCGCAAGGATGCTCAGATTCGAGTATCTTCATAACATCCATCGTCGACTTTAATTTCCATGATTCTCCACGATTATTGATCACTGATCTTGCAAAAATTGGTTTGTTTCCAAAGATTTTTTTATTTGTTTTGTAGCTTTCTTCGAATGTCGAAACAATATTTTCTATTTCTCCACGATCAAAACGCTTCCACATGCGATATCCTCGTCTGGTAATCACGAGAAAAATGAATAAGCCAAAAAATAGTTTTCATTCATATCAATCAATCAAATTCCTATGTCTGCGTCCATTGCTGGATAAGACCGGGTAAAATCTCTCCTGATTTTCCTTGATGAAATTCATCAAAGAGATCAAAATTTAATGGTGGGTCTAGGTTGATGCCAATGCAATATGATCCCTGTTGTTTGGCTGTCGCAAGAAAACCAGCAGCAGGATAAACGTGCCCACTCGTGCCGATTGCGATAAAAACATCACATTGATTCAAAGCATTCTCAATTTCAACCATTTGCATTGGCATTTCATGAAACCAAACAATGTGTGGGCGCATCATAGCATTAGCACATTCTGGACACGATACATACGATGATTTTAGGTCATGTTCTTCCATCATCACTCCAACATAATCACATTCTTCACAACGTAATTTTTCGAGCTCGCCATGAATGTGTATAAGATTCTTAGAGCCAGCACGGTCATGTAAATTATCTACATTTTGAGTAACAAGAAGCATATCATTAAGATATTCTTCCAGTTTTGTAAGTGCAATATGGCCGGGGTTTGGTTCAACTTCAAACAACTGACGCCGTCTTTCTTGATAAAAATCCCAAACAAGTTGTGGATTTCGTTCCCATCCCATTGGAGTCGCCACATCTTCGATTCTGTGTTCTTCCCACAATCCATCTGATGCTCTAAAGGTACGAATTCCTGATTCGGCACTAATTCCAGCACCGGTTAAGATGACCACTTTGGTCTCTTTCGTCCACATGGAATTACTCCCAATCGTTCTTTTGTTCGAAACTATATTGTTCTACTGATGTTTCTTGAGTTTGGGGGATATATTGTTGTGGCTGAGCGACCATTTGTTGAGGTTGACTGGTTACTTGTCCACTCATTGCCTGTTGTTGGACATATTGTCCCTGTACAGGGATAATCGTTCCATCAGGTTGAATCATCATGACCTGTGATTTTGATTTCCCAGTAACCAGGCCGACAATAAGTAGAATTAATCCGATGAAACAACAGCCGCAACTCGCGAATGATATGATTCCCCCAACTCCGATACTATTCGCATTGGTGATTACGATCTCGCCTGAGGCGTTTATTTCATAGGTACCTGATTCAGAAATTGATAAATCTCCGAGATAGGTGTAGTCATCGGTGTCAAATGTTTCATCGCAATCAGGTTTGTAATATTCATATGCTAAATCATTGGCACCAATTACCGAAAATGAATCACGAAATTCGTTACAATCAACTGTACCTACGGCATATACTTGTAAAACAAAGGAATCCCCTTCTTCAAAGTTGAATGTGGTTCCATCGGTTCTTGTATCATGAAGGATATTGTCTGATTCTGGTTCAAAGCCCATAGCACCAAAAAAAGCGATTGCGGCGATAACAAGGCATAAGCCTGAAATTATGCTGCCAGCTATTACTAAGCCTTTTTTCATCTAGACCACAATCATGTCGAAGCGAGGGTTAGGTTCTTCCACATCTCTTCTGGAACTTCCATAGCGAGTCTGAGGCCACCCATTGCACCGAGTTTGACTGGATCATCGACAACGTGTACGCTGACATCGCCCATGTCTGAAAGTCGGCGTTCAATAAGAGCACCGAGTCCACGAATTCCTGATCCGCCACCAGCGAGTACCATATTTCGGCGGAACTCATTGTGGTATTCTGGGTTTGAATCTGCGATAAGTTTCTTGACGTTTTCAACGATTGGTTCAACGATTGATTCGCAAGCACGTTGCATGCAATCAGTGATGTCCAGATTCATTGCCTTTCCTTCAATGGAGAAATCTACCATAATTGGGCCGTCAGGACTTGATGTAGAGACAAAGGAGTACTGCTCCTTCCATCGGCGAGCCATATCCTTGGTGATTTGAGCACCGTTGTACTTGGATTGTACTTCCTTGATGATTTGAGCATCGACATAGTCTCCAGCGTAGCCTGTGTGCATTTGGTCGCCAGGTCCAGGAATTGTTCCGTAAACACGACAAAGGTCAGTTGTACCTGCTCCGATGTCGATAACAAGGGTGTGTTCAATCATGTCCAGAGCATATGCAACTGCGAACGGCTCTGAAATAATCATAGCTGCGTTAACTGAACCTGCAGCAGCATCGAAGATTGCAGTCTTGTCAACGTGGCTTGCTTCAGCTGGTGCTCCAATGACTGCGACAACACGGTCGTGGTCTTCTGGATCAGATAGCCCGATAAGATGCGTAATGAAGTGAGCAATAAATTCTCGGTCTTCCTTTGTATCTTTGATGACACCAAGTTCTAGCGGTCTGAATAGATTGAGCGCCAATCTGTTCTTTAGTGCTTCTTCTCCAAAGAGAACATCTCTCTTCAAAAAGTTTCGAGCAATTGGATCTTTGGGAGTTCCAATTACAGTGAGTTCTTCCTCTTCGTGATTTCCTGATGAAACCATTACG
>JABGWN010000183.1 GCA_018645535.1 Methanobacteriota archaeon | reverse complement strand
GTGTATGCGATAGTATGGTACTTCTCCACAAAGGGAAACTTGCAGCACAAGGACGTATTGAAGATTTGAAGGCAATCGATAGAGAAATTGAGATTCATGTGTGGGGCTCTGCTAACGAACTCGAACAAGCCATGAACAAGGATGGTTTGGAAATTCGACGAGAGGGCAGGATCATGCGAATAAAGCACGATGGGGAAAATACAACACATCGGATTTTGAAATGCGCAGCCCAAACGGGTGCTCAGATTCGACGGATGCATGAATATGAAGCCTCTCTCGAAGATCTGTTTATTGTCATAATGGAACGATTCGGTTATGGGGTCAAATCCAGTGAAGATCTTCTTGCCTCACCTGCAGAAGCACGTCGAGTTGATGCTCCTGAACACATGGGAGGTTCGGGTTCATGAGTGAAGAAGAGGTGCCAATCGAAGCATCAACTCCCGTGACAGGGCAAAGTCGAATGGATGCTGCTTGGGGCTCTGAAACCGACTCTGTCGCATCAGTTGCTCGTCCATCGCTACAAACAGGTCAAGTGTTTGAGCAAGTCTACAAACCATGGAAGGGTACACTCAACCCGCGATGGATGCGTAATTGGGCTATCTTCCGTCATCACCTTCTTGGAATCTTTCGAAAAGGCCATCGTCCATGGGGCGTCCCAACCAAACTCTTCCTCATTTTTGTCTTCATTGCATCCATGACAGACGTCGCTCTCACCTTACTTTTCGCCATTCTTGGTGAACCCAGTTTGTACGAACTCTGGGGTGTTGGCCGTAACAATCTCTATGCGCACGTTCTTGGTTTCTTTCCTCGGAATATGTTGTACTACCCCCTTGTTGCGGCGTTACTCGTTGGAGGTGTAATCTCTGAGGATCGTTCAAATGGAACTTCAGCATTGTACTTCTCAAGACCGATTAATCGATTTGACTATGTTGGCATGAAATATCTTGCAGTTGCGAGTATCCAAGCGTTGATCATTCTCGGAACTCTCATGCTGTATTACTTCGCTGATATCCTATCGATGGGTCGTGGCTGGGCTTGGATTATTGATACATTTCCTATGTTCTTGGCTACAATGTTCTGTGGAGTTTTACTCATCGTAACTTACACGAGCATTGGATTGGCTTTGTCGAGTGTTTCTCGTGGAAAGTTTTTCCCAGGAATTGCATTGTTAGCCATCGTACTTGGAACAAAAACACTTGCCGCTATTGTCGAGGGACTCTTTGACAAATCTATTCTCTATCTTATCTCTCCTTATGATTCGCTAGCTCACGTTGGTCAGGCCTTAATTGGTGCGAACATGATGTATGATCACCCATGGGTTTGGTCGCTTGTGTCCGTATTAGCTTTCAATGCAATCTCACTGTATGTACTATCGGTTCGAGTCTCTTCAATGGAGGTGACTCGTGAATGATTCCTGATGTTAGTCAGACCGGTGAGGCTGTTGAGCAACAATGGGTGCCTGAAGCGAAAGCGCCTGTTGTGATGCTCAATAATGTCGGGAAAACCTATGGCCGATACCAAGCTCTCGGAGGCGTCTCACTTGCACTCTCGGGAGGTGTTACGGGAATTTTAGGCTTGAACGGTGCCGGTAAATCAACGCTGTTTAAACTCCTCATGGGTAAACTTCGAGCAACTCAAGGCGAAGTACGCTTGTTCGGCACAAATCCATGGAAAAATCCTGCACCTTACGCACGAGTCGGATATGTTCCTGAGAATGAGAGTCTCCATGATTGGATGACTGCTTTTGATTTCGTAACTACGTTTGCTCGACTGCATGGCCTTACTCGCGATGAAGCCAAACTTGAGGCAGAACGCGTCTTGGAATTTGTTGGATTAACCGATGTTATGCATAAGAAAATTGGGCGTTATTCCAAAGGAATGCGCCAGCGTGCAAAGATTGCTCATGCATTGGTAAACGATCCTGATTTGATTATTCTTGATGAACCGTTACAAGGTTGTGATCCGCTTGCTCGAACGACCATTATGAACGTCATACGTGAACTCGGACGCATGGGGCGTACCGTTTTGTTAAGCAGTCATATTCTTTCAGAAATTGAACGAATAACCGAGCAAATCGTTATTCTCCATCAAGGACGTTTACTCGCTATAGGAAACGTTCATGCTATTCGTGAACAATTGGACAATATTCCTCACACGATCGAAGTTGAATGTTCTGATGCAAAGGCACTCGCACGGGATGTGATCGATCTCGATTCCGTTCAAGGCTTGCAATTCCCAACAAGTACAAAGTTACGTATTTTCACGCATCATCTTGGTGAATTTCACAAGCATCTTCCAAAGGTTGTTGTTGAAAACAATCATGATGTAATACACATCAATAATCCTGATGATGATTTACAGACCATTCTTGGATATCTCACGGGAGGTAGTAATTAATGGCAAAAGGTCGAGGTGAAACGATTTGGACTGCTCTCGACCGAAAGGCGACAGCAATTGCAGAGTTCACCATGCGTCAATATCGAACTCGTATTTCGACATGGGTCGTGCTCGGAGTAGGATTCCTTTCTATCTCAGTAGTTTTGTTGTTTTACATCGATGCGATGAACACAGAAATTGAAGCTATTGACAATGACGGAGACTCCTTTGATTCCGATGGTGATGGGTATGTCGATGGCCAAGAATTCAAACTCGGTACGGATCTGTATGATGAATTTTCCCATCCGGGATTATTCGATCCCCCCGTTGAGCCAGAGCCTGCTTCGATGTACATCAACGAAGATGACTATGACTGGGATTACTCTGATGCCCGTAGTGTGTCTACTGGCTACGATGATGATGGCGATTGTCGAGAAAGTCAATTGCTTGAAAGTCAAAAAGATACGAACAACGATGGTATTGCTTGTAACATTCGTATCGTATTCAATTCACTAACAGGTGAATATGATATCTTTGCGGATTCTGGTGTTGATGAAGATCCAGATGAAGATCGCTATGGCAAAGAAGCACAACACAGAGCTTTTGTTTTAGCAATCGGGAAGCTTGGTTTTGTCTTTTTACTGAGCATATTCATTCCATTGTTCTTAGCAACAGGACTTATTCGAGATGAAATGACCTCC
>JABGWN010000182.1 GCA_018645535.1 Methanobacteriota archaeon | reverse complement strand
GTCCATTCCGTTACCGGAGGAAGGACAATTTTTACATCGTCTACAAACCAATAATCACAGCATGTTCCACTACCGCTGTTCTGATGAATACGAACCTGGAAATTTGAATGATAAGCACCAGCTGGCAAGGTGGTCATAAACTGAGAATTGGAAGTCACAGCTCCACCCCCGCTGAACGTTCGGAATGCAGTCCAAGTTCCAGCAGCATCCTTGTATTGGAATTGGAGGTTTTCATTCGTATCTGGAGTTTCCCCACAACCCAATTGGCCCTCATGAACCCAAGCGTGGAATGGAATACTTACACGATTTGAAAGATCGATCACTGGAGAAGTTGCATATGTAGAACCAGCGTAGGTCCGGAGAGAACCGCCACTCGAGCCGTTGTATCCGCAAGCAGGGGTTGTAACGCGACCACTGAAAGAATTTGAGAACGTCCATCCTTGAGCCCCGTTGTTGAAATCATATCCTGGTGAAGAACCAGACCCTGTTAACGACCCTGATTGAGAGTAGGTGTTGCTGTGATTAGCATCTGGATGGTTCCATGCAGAAGCGCCTTGCCACAAGAGGGTCTGAGAATTTTGAAGCGGTACAGATTGCATCGTCATCTCAAGGTTCGTGATTGAACCTGTCGATGAAGGAAGTGTCAACTCAAACGGGTTTTGGCTTGGTTGGCCTGGCCGAATATCAACAGTAACAGGTGTATTCTCACCGACAAAATTAGGAGCAGTAGCCTCTTCAAGAACCTCAAATGAAGCAGAAGGGGCAAGGGAAGTGAACGGTGCGAAAACGAATAGGAACAGAACGAAGAAAGCAACGCTCCGACCTTCCAAGGACCCGGCCATGAGGCTCCCTGAATTTGAAAGGTCTTGAATGTGTCACTCCTCAATCTTCCTCAAAAATAAGGGAGAGGTTGAAATCAACCGTATGATTCGCAAGGTCATGGTTCGACCGACAGCAGCAGGTGACCTCGATGCAGTAGCGCTTGAAACCGCTTTACTGAATACATGGAAGGAAGAAAACGCTTTCAAGTCTTCAATTGGCTCAAGCAAAGATGGCGCACCCTTCATTTTCTTAGAAGGACCACCGACTGCAAACGGAAAGCCTGGAATTCATCACGTTGTCGCAAGAGCCTACAAGGATCTTGTATGCCGTTGGAAGACCATGGAAGGCTTCCTTGTAGAACGTAAAGGTGGATGGGATACACACGGATTACCTGTTGAAATTGAAGTCCAAAAGCGACTTGATTTAATGAGTAATGAAGCCATTGAAGAATTCGGAATGCAAGCCTTTAATGACGCTTGTCGAGAAAGCGTCTGGACATATGAAAGCGCTTGGAGAGAAATGACTGAACGGATGGCATATTGGGTAGATTTAGACAACCCATACGTCACATTAGACAACAATTATGTTGAATCTTGTTGGTGGGCTCTCAAGCAAATGTTCGATAAAAACCTCTTGTATCGTGGCCATAAGGTACTTCCATATTGTCCACAAACAGGAACCTCCTACTCCAGTCACGAAGTCGCACTTGGCTACAAAGAGGTAGAGGAACCTTCGGTCTATATCAAATTCAAACTAACCGATGATGATGCATCCATCCTAGCATGGACAACAACGCCTTGGACTCTTCCGGGTAACGTTGGACTCGCAGTTGGACCAGAAGTCACATACGCTCGTTGCAGAGTTCGAGAAGAACCTGAAGGATGGCAAGGCCGAGGCGGAGCAAGAGTTGGCGAAGAACTGATACTAGCCAAGGATTTGATGGGTGAGGTGCTAAGGCACCACGTCGATATTATCGAAGAGATTCCAGGTTCTGCTCTGGTTGGCCGGTCATATGAACCGCTCTTTCCAGGTGCTGTCCCACGAGGAGATTCTGATACAGCTTGGACTGTACTTTCTGCTGACTGGGTTACAACCACAGACGGTACTGGTGTTGTTCACACTGCGGTCATGTACGGTGAAGACGATTACAATCTCGGTATGGAAGTCGGCCTTCCTGCGTATCATACTGTCGGAATGAACGGTCATTTCGTCCCAGGAATTCATCCACAACTCGATGGAAGGTATGTCAAGGAATGTGATGATTCTGTCATGGAGATTCTTGTCGAACAAAATGAAAACGTCTCATCAGGTCTGTTGTACCGAGAGAAAAGTTATCTTCACGACTATCCTCACTGTTGGAGAACTGATCATCCTCTGCTTTACTACGCCATGGATTCTTGGTTTGTTCGAATGACTGCAGTCAAAGAGCGTCTCCTCGAATTTAACGATGGAGTCGAATGGGCCCCTGATTGGGTTGGCGAAGGTCGATTTGGTGAATGGATACGAAACGTCAAGGATTGGGCTATTTCTCGAGAGAGATACTGGGGGACACCACTCCCTGTTTGGAGAGATGAAGATGGAAATATGAAATGCATCGGTTCAATTGCTGAACTTCAAGAAGAAGTCGCAAAAGCACAAGCAGCAGGAATTGAAAATCCAGATTGCCCAGCAGATGTAGACTTACACAGACCAGTGGTTGATGCATTCACATTGGTATCGGAACATGGCAAGCCAATGAAGCGAGAACCATTTGTTATGGATTGTTGGTTTGATTCTGGTTGTGCACCCTTCGCCCAATGGCATCATCCATTTGATGAAGGGAAGACATTCGATTCATCCTTCCCTGTCGATTACATCTGCGAAGGTGTAGACCAAACCAGAGGGTGGTTTTACACACTCTTGGCGGTTTCAACAACCGTTTTTGATTCGCCTGCTTACAAGCGATGTTTGTCACTCGGCCTAATTCTTGATGCCGAAGGAAAGAAGATGTCGAAATCAAAAGGGAATATTGTTGATCCATGGGACCATTTCAATCGAGAAGGTGCCGATGCAACTCGTTGGTACATGGTGACTGCTGGAGCTCCATGGAATCCATTGAAATTCGATTCAAATGGTGTTCGTGAGACATATGCGAAGATGTTCTTGACTCTGTGGAATGTCTATCGTTTCCATGCCGATTATGCGGCTTTGGATGGCTTCGATCCTGAAAATCAACCGCTACCTGTCGAAGAACGCTCAAGACTCGATCGATGGATTCTATCAAAACTTCACACAACTGCACGAGCATATCATGAAGGATTCACAAGTTGGAATTTCCACAAAGCATGCCGAGATCTTGAAGATTTCATTGTCAATGATTTGTCAAATTGGTATGTTCGCCGCAGTCGCCGTCGATTGTGGGATGAAGCAGAATCAAATGACAAACTTGCTTGTCAGCACACCCTTCATGAAGTTCTAGTTACTTTGAGTAAACTCATTGCTCCTGTCAGCCCATTCATGGTTGATACGATTCATCGTAATCTCACTGGAACATCTGTCCATCTTGCCGATTGGCCAGTTGGAACCCCTGGCTCGATTGAAGGAGCAACAGCAGATGTATGGGATGAAACACTTTGTGAAGCAACAACAAACTTGCCACCTCATGATTCCCAACTTGAGAGTGAGATGGAACTTGTTCGCGAACTCGCTGAAACTGGCCGCCGTATCCGAATCGATGCACAACGAAGGCAACGCCTTCCGTGCGCAGAAGGATTCATCGTTGCTGGACCAAACTTGGAACCATATCATGACCTCCTTTCTGAAGAACTGAATGTTGAGACAATCTCTGTTGAAACAGATCTAGACAGATTCCAGCAAATTGCACTAGCCGTTAATTTCAGAGCATTGGCACCAAAAGCAAAAGGCGATGTTAACGCCATTGCAAACGAATTGAAAAGAAACGAAGACCCTGAAACACTTCTTGCAGAGATTAAAGCAGGAAATTGCGTAATTATGGGTGTTTCAATCGAGGAATCTGATGTTGAAGTTCGACGAACTGAACGAGAAGGTTTTGCAGCCGCAACCGTGACACTTGGCGAAGGTGATGAAGCACAACATGTGAGCCTCGTACTGGATATGCAAGATACTCCTGAACTCCTCTCCAAAGGATTAGCAAGAGACATTACCCGTCGTATACAATCGAAGCGTAAGGATCTGAACCTCGAGATTGAAGCAACCATTGATGTCGATGTATGGATGGTAAATGCCCCAGAATTATTTGCTGATGATCAGGAATGGATTGCAAAGGAAACTCGTGCATCCGGTATTGCGTTCCATAGCGATAACGCCCCTGAAGGCACAGAAAACTTCGATGTTGATGGTGCTCATATCTCCTACAGAGTTCAATCCAATTGAGGCGATTCAATGCGAATTGTATCGCTCGTCCCAAGTTTGACAAAAACATTAGCAGACTTGGGTATGCCAAAAGAACACCTTGTTGGTAGAACACCTTGGTGTATTTATCCAGAGGAGTATGTATCGGAGATACCAGTCGTTGGCGGGACAAAAACGCCGAATATTAAAAAAATCTTGGACCTCAAACCTGATCTAGTCATTATGGACAAAGAAGAAAATCCTCTTGAAGTGTTTAATGAACTTGACAGAATGGGAATTGCACGTTTTGTTTCAGAGGTTGAATCACCAAGAGATGTCCCTAATATGCTCCGTTTACTTGGAGAGAGTATTGATTGTGAAGAGATGGGTGAAAAATTCGCTACATCTATTGAACTGGAATTAGAACAAGAAACTGCACATAATGGTCCAAAAGTAGCTGCTATGATTTGGCATGAACCTCTGATGTGTGTTTCTCCTATGCGATATTCGGGATCTCTATTGGAACGATGTGGATTCATTGTCCCCGATTTCGAGCCAAATGGAAATGGATACCCAGTCGTTACGACGAATCATCTCATTGAACATAGCATCGAAGGAATGCTTCTCTCAAGCGAACCTCACAAGTTCGCACTTGAGGAAGGAGAAGCAATTTCAGAAAAAGTCGTTCTTGAAGGAGGGCAACGAATTTGGAACGTGTGCATCGATGGGGAAGCGCTCACATGGTTCGGAACACACACATTGTATGGTTTGAAACACTTCAGGGCTCTTTGCGAGGATTTGAAAATGAAGGCTTCTTAGCCTACACCATGCGCAGGCAACTTCTCGCCATGTTTGTTCTTTGCAGCATGCTTCTTGCAGGGTGTTTTGGCTCGGGAGAATCTGTTGTCGAAGAAAGCGAACAGACTTCAATATGGGAAGACTACACTCTTATTGATGAACAAAATCATGAAACTCCGAAGGACTTCATGACTCTCGATCTTCGAACTAATCAAAGCACAAACATGACTTGGGCAGTATTCGATGCAACGAAAGGAGGAAATTGTTGCGAACATTACATCGCCACATCCATTGAAGGTTCAATCTTCAATATTGGAGGAGAGTATCCCGTGTGGTCTGTTGATAGAGGCCATGGATGGGACACCTGGATGCCAGGAGTCACTCCTGATTTACAATGCCGGACATTCATACCGACAAATCCTGGACAGGAAGGGCTCGGTGAAGGAAGCATTGTACAAGCGACCAATGGCGACATCATCTCGATGTCCTGGTTCCCATATGCAGGAGGCGATTTGAAAATCGACAAATTCTATGCCATTTTATACGACCAATCAGAAATGGAATGGAAGTGGTGCTACAATCGAATAACAGAACCGTTCTACGATCGAAGTTGGCAGGTCGAAGTTGTAGGACCCATTTCCTCATCGTTCGGAGATGGAGAATGGGCCTCATTGGTCGTCTCCAACTTCTGGCATCAAACTCAAAATGCAGGTGGACAAATCTCTGTAGACGGTTTGAATTATTATCCTATACAATTTCCTGGTCGTGGATCATCACAGCCTTCAATCGATGTCAATCTTGACTTTACGAACGATACCTTAGACCCATATTGGGACGTAAACAAGCCGCACAAGGAAATGCGAGCATTCGCAGTGCCAAGTGGGGGACTCTTGTTCCCGCAGTATTTCGATAACGGAAATGCAGCCTTCCTTGATACAACACTTTCGTGGAATGAACTTGCAGTCGAGTTCCCTAGTGAATACTGCCATCTTGATTCAACTGGTTCAATCCATTGTGTAGCCAATTCTGGAAACACTCTCACCCATTATCTCTCAAGAGACGGAGCAATGACATGGACAAATCATACCTACGACATGTCACCAGTGGCTTCTGGAATAGAAGAATGGGAATTCCAGGGTAATGGTAAGCATGACCTGTTCGTCCTTAATGTGCGATACCAATCCAGCGACGGACCTGATGTCGATGTTGTCTATCATACACGGGATTACAGCCAAGATCTCTCCCCAGACACGTTGACGTATATCGGACAGGGTGATCTCGATTCAACCTCAGGTGCTGGAAACGATATCCGGTTTGATTTTGCAAGTTTAGCCATACTTCCAGATGGTGGAGTTGTCGTTGCCTATCATGATTCAACGGATGTCGACCCGTTGTTTGCTGTAGAACTGCACTTGCCAGAAGCCTAAATCGGTTCCATTTTGAGGGTTATCCTCAAAAGCCCTTGACAAACGATGTAGCACAATGGTGCTAGCTACATTGCCCGGTATTGGGGAGAGACTCATGAAACGACTTGATGACCACTTTGGTGGTCGTGATGAAGTCATGCAGACGTTACAATCAGGAGATATCTCACGAATTGCAGAAGTTGAAGGAATCTCTGTAAAACGAGCGTTACAACTTGCAAGGCAGGTCCATGGAACCGATGGTAACTTCCTTGCTACAAAAGAATCTGAACGCTTGCATTCACAATTAATCCAATCTCTGCAATCGTTTTCTTCCTGTTCCGCAACATCCTCGCGAATGCAGATGTTGATGCCGATACATGAAGTCGAGCAACGCAGAACACGTTGTGTTGAAATGATGGACTTAGCGAAAGTGGACTTACAGGCTTACGATCGATTGCAAATGATCTTCAAACAATTGGGTCACCCCAGAAAACCAAGTCAACGATACGAGAGAGTTGTAGTTTCTAGGGATGAACAACCAGAATGGGCATCTTTTGTACGAGTATTGCAGCCGAGTCCAAATGAAAAATGGAATGATTATACTGTCTTCAAGACTGTCACTTGGATTGGAAATGATGGTCCCGATGTAGTACCACCAGGTTGGTTGGTTCTACCAGCAAATGCTGAGAAAGAAATTATGGTTCCTGAGTATACCATTGACTGGTTCAAGAATAACAAAAAGGTCCTTTCAAGTCTGATTCAACTCCTTCAATGGAAGCAAGAATGGAAAGGGGCTCTCCATCCAGTTCTCGAACAAATTTTTGCATCGACAGAAGGATTGGAAGAACTTTCTGCATTGGTTTCAATGCTTGGCGATGCTGGTGATATCGAAAGTATGGAACATGTTCGAGATAGCCTTTGGAAGACCTCAAAATCTCTTGAAGAATCTCTCAACAGTCGCATCGCTGAGGGAATGGAAACTGCTTCTCTTGATTTATCTGGTTCTGATATGCTAGCTGCATTAGCAGATGCAGCCACCTTCCAGAGGAAATTGGCACAGGCGACTGAAAATGTCATCGATGAAGCATTACAAGAAGGACGAAAGGAAATGGCTGAATATCTTCAAGTCACTGGAATCAATTGCCCCCATGATCTGTACTCATCCTCTTGGCCAGTGAAAATTAAACGTCCAACACTTGATCAAATTGATGCCGAGTTAGAGAGGCGTATCAATGATTCAAGAAGCGAACATCTTGTTCGTTCTTCAAGAAAACTCGCTGCTCTAAAACCAAAATGTGAAGTTGCTCTACGAACACTCATTGAACATGACATGTGGTACAGTATTTCTCGATGGGCTTTGCATCACCAAGCTGAACTACCAGAACTTGTAAGTCATGGGATTTGGTTTGAAGAAGGGAGACACCTATTCATCGAAGGCATTGCTCAGCCCGTTTCCTATGGGC
>JABGWN010000003.1 GCA_018645535.1 Methanobacteriota archaeon | reverse complement strand
CTGAAGGCAGGAGTTTTCGGCCCATTTGCCCCAGGAAAATCTGACTGAGATCCATCACTTTCTTCTGGAATGAGATGAGCCCTTCCGACGCACACAATGTCTTCATGTTCATCTTTCACGTATGCATGAATCGCATCTGAATCGTCTTCGAGCAGTTCCGCCCCTCGTTCGAAACCAAGTGGTTGGCGCAATGTCGCATACCTGCATTGGTAATACGCTTCGGAAGGCATCCAACCGGGACCTTTCACGTGGACCATGTTAAGTGCAATTCTTGATTCATCATAAGTATGTTGAGTGAGGCGCGTTGAAATACAACTTCCTGCTGGAACGGTTGCTGCACGGATGTCGGAGCGGTTACGTCGGGGATTGCAAATCCTCTTACCTGGGTTCAAATCCCAGTCCGTGCTCCATCTGTAAAAGACCGCTCCTATCCTAAATTTACGCGCAGTCTTGATATTCAATGGCTGGTTCGTTGGAATGTTGAATAGGCCTATTCATCGAGCGAGGAATCAATTTGCCAAATCTAAATTCTGCTTTTTCTCAAATCGGAAGAGGGTTTGCTACATTCTTAGCACCACCAGCTCCTGATGTAATCCGGTTTACTGTTGGACAGCCTAATTTTGACACGCCTACACCAGTCGTTGATGCCGCTATTGATTCGCTGAAAAGAGGAGAAACGACCTACACAAGATCACAAGGCAGTGAGGCGCTTTGCGAGGCCGTTTCCCAACACTTATCGAAATTCGAAATAAATATTGATGGAAATGATGTTGTTATTGCACCAGGTTGTAAACAAGCGCTGCTCTACTCCATGATGGCAGTGATTGAACCTGGAGATGAAGTGCTTCTCTTAGCCCCTGCATGGCCATCATATGATGGAATGGTCAAACTGCTCGGGGGAGTACCAATTCACGTCCCAGTTCGACGCCCAGACTATCATCCTGATATCGAAGCACTGAGGAATGCCGTCACTTCAAAGACCAAGGCGATTATCATCAACTCTCCAAATAATCCAACCGGAGCAGTATATACCCCTAAGGAAATTAAACAAATTGTAGAGTTAGCTGTTGATTCAGATCTATGGATTTTGGACGATATGATTTATTCAACCCTTGTGTGGGAGGGGCATAGTTACACCTCACCAACTTCATTCGATGGGGGCGCAGAACGAACTCTAACAATTGGAGGGTGGTCCAAAGGATGGGCCATGACTGGGTGGAGACTGGGTTGGATTGGAGGACCGTCTGAAGCAATGGAAGCTGTGAAGACCTGTCAAGCCTCATCTGCAACACACGTTGCCACCTTCCTTATGCCTGCAGCAGAAGTTGCGCTAACTCTTGAAAAAGAAATAGCAGCAATGGGCGATTCATTTGCTAAGCGACGATTGATGTTCCATAAAGGAGTAGATTCACTCCCTGGGGTTGAAGCCCCAATGCCTGAAGGTGCGTTCTACATCCTTGCAGACGTGAGTGGTACTGGCATGAATGATATTGAATTTGCAACAAGAGCATTGGAAGAAGCCAAAGTGCAAGTCATCCCCGGATCCTTAATGCTCGGAGGAGATAATTTGGTCCGATTGTCTTATGCTACTTCTTTAGAAGATCTTGAGGAAGGTCTTCACCGGTTGAGAACTTGGTTGAATAAAATAATTTAGTCTGCATTCTTCATGATGCATTCTGCATATTCAATCGGTTGTTATCTTGTATAACTTACCATTCGAACCAAATACTGCAAAATACAAATCTCCGTTCGGATGAAATGCTATGGGGAGAGGCGTTCCTACATCGCTAGCAAAGACACTTGTTGAGGTCTTGACCTCTCCGGTTGAGGCGTCCAGATCTATCTGAACAATTTCATGCCCTTGTGGAAGAATCGTGTTCCAAGAGCCATATACTGTCGCATAGACTGTTGTACTATCTCCTGGAAGAGAAGAGGAATCAGGCCGTAATGCCAATCCATTCATCGAGGTATGAGGTGTCCAGCGAGCTATTGGGGCAATACTTCCGGCAGGAATCGGAGTAGAGGGTGAATCGTCTGGCCAGCCATAGAATCCATCATCTTCAAGCAAATTCAATTCCTCGTCTGGATGGTCTCCTTCCCAATCTCTTCCATTGTCCGTGAATACATATCCTATTGTTGGCACCCATACACCGTCAAAGGAGTTGCGCACGCCGCTTGCTAGTATCCCATGCTCCCCTGTAGACCCATTCACCCATAACAACGCCCCGTTCCTAGAGTCGTCTTCCTCACAGACATTGCATGTCGATCCACTATGCCAAATGAGTGTCCCGTTTGGAAGAACATTCACTGCATTTGTTTGGTGGTTACCTGTTGGAATTCCTGAAACTAATGTTGTTTTGTTTGTTATATTTTCAAGCCCGATATGGTCAAAACGCACCAACTCTCCCGCCTCACTTACGAAGATATAATCAGGTGTGATGGCAATGTCATGGGGCTTATTCAGTCCTGAAAGTAATGTTGTTCGATTCAGTTCTGCATCCAACAATAATATTCTCCCTTCATCTCGATCGCAAACAAGTAATCTATCTTCATCATACCACTCGAGACAGGTTGGGCCTCCAAGGTTTGTCGCAACAACTTCGATGGAATACCCATCAGGAACTTCTGGTTCCATAAACGAAGTATAGGGATAGATTTGTCTTGCAATAAGTAGGGTCAGAATCATCAGAACGAATGGGAAGATATTTCGATACATCAATGCACCTCACGTTGTTGATTCGATGTTTTCGACTTTTACTTCAACTGTTTCAAACAGGATGGTTACCTTAAGCGAACATGTGCTTGAACAAATATCAACTCCATTTTCAATTAGAGTAATTGATTCTGTTGCGTTCCAATGAGATAATGTGTTATCATCTGATTCGATTAGACAGGGAGAAGGAACCACCAAATTTGGATTATTCAGTGCCGGATATTCTGTTTTGTTGAGGGCTGAAATAAGCATCGTTGGGAATCGACTTTCATCGTCATCGTTGTAATATGACAGGAACTGTAGTTTGTAGACAATATCGTTTTGGACAATCAAGTATGTACCTTGATTTGGATCGACTCGATGAACCGCTAGATCATATGTGTACCATTCGATTCGTTCGTTCGTTTCGTTTGACCAAGATGAGGAATTACCAGAGGTTATGTCTCCGATATTTTGGCCTTCAACGAAGGTCCATTGAATTCCTTGTGAGAAGAAAATATCTGTCTTTGAAAACTTCATCGTATGCACTGATACATTCGATTCCTGTTGATTTGGAAGGTCAAAGTAGGTGAATGTGTCGGCAGTTGCATCAATCATTGTCGTGAATGTCGAACCATCCGCTCCAAGTGTTGATTTGACTTTACCGTCATTCGAACTTTCAGCCGACTGGCTTCCAAAGGAGCACGTGTGCTGTTGTTCATTCGCAGTGATTTCGATTTGAACGGAAGACCAATCGAGATCTTCGCCCCCCTCGGCAAATGACAGAGATACAAGTTCATCCGTAGAGCCATTCGATAGGCTATTACTAGAATCCGAGACAATCACTCTGTTATTCGTGCCGAGGGGAGACTCGTACGATACCACGAGAAAGGTCCACGCAACGCCAACAAATAGCAGCACAACGGCTGTTACAAAGGCCCAACGCTTCCATTTCAGCATGTCACTTCATCACAGGCTACGACGACGGCCCATGAAAAGGATTGCACCCAAGGCCGCTAGAACCATGGTTGATGCCATGAAGCCGGGTGTGTTTTCATCATCATCATCAGATGTTGGTTCTACACCGCCATCACCGACAACAACTTCTCCAAACATATTCATCGAGATGTGAGGTTCACATGCATAGTAGAATGTCTGGTTCTCTGTGAAGGTCTGATGGAATGCAACTGTTGTTGCCGCTGCGCCTGAGGTTACACCGCCTGTAACGAAGGTTGTGGATTGGAATCCATCAACTTGCTTGACGTTGTGTCCCATAGCTGCGTCAGTCCATGACCAACAGACTGTTTGTCCGTTTTCGATATTGGTGACTGAGGGCGTGAAGCCATAACCATCTGCTGTTAGGCCAATGGTTACTGCACAGTCAACGCCGGCGAAAGGATCTGGTGTTTCATCAGCAGGAGGCATGAGTACTTGGTCGATGACGTGGATGACACCATTTGACGCTGGTACGTCTGCTAGTGTTACGTTAGCCATTCCAGTTCCAACCATGACTGCTCCGTTAGCAACCTGAATTGTCAGGTCGTCACCGTTCGCTGCAGCAACTGTCGTTGTACCTTCTGCAAGGTCTGTGGACAGTGTTGTTCCAGCGACAACGTGGTAAAGCAGGATGTCAGTAAGTACTGCAATTTCTTCAGGTGTATCGAATGAATCGAGATCAATACCTGCTGCTGCAAACGCATCATCACTTGGTGCGAATACTGTATATTCAGTATCACCGCTTATTGTGGTTACCAAGTCAGCAGCAGTGAGTGCTGCGACAAGAGATGTGTGAATTGTTGTTGCTGCAGCAGTCACAGCGAGGTTCACTGCAGGTGTCCACATGTAAGCACCGCATTCTGCTGCGCTGATATCGGAAACTGCGTGAGTTACTGTGTTGTAACAACCAGTGATTGTTTGACCACCCACAGTGTAGTCCTCTACGTACATGTAGGAGTTGCAGATGAGGTTGGTAGCACCAGGAACGATTGTGTGAGAGACCATGGTGTAGCAAATATCACCTGCTGGGGGCATCAATACTTTGTCGATAACGTGAATGATTCCGTTGGATGTCTGTACATCCGCTCCGGTTACAGTTGCGTCTCCGATGGTAACGGTGCCGTCGGTACCGACTGCGAATGAGGCTTTGTCGCCATTGAACATTGTTACTGCAAGTCCATCAGTTACCGCAGAGGAAGGCACTGCTCCAGAGTACACGTGGTATGTGAGAATGTCAACGAGTGTTGCATTTTCCTCGTCGGTATCGAAGGTTGTTAGATCGATTCCTGCGTCAGTGAATGCTTGGTCTGTTGGAGCAAAGACAGTGAACGGACCTTCGCTTTGGAGTGCGGTAACCAGATTTGCTTGGCTTAGTGCTGCAACCAATGCGGTGTGGATTCCTGTGCTCGACGCTACTGTTGGAATGTCACCAGGCACAGCAGATGTTGTGAGCGTGAAATCTGCAAACATGCTGGAATGCACTGTACAGAAGTAGCTCAGCGTGTCTTCTACAGTGAATCCTTCTCTAAAGAAAACCGTAAAAGATTCATCGTTGGAAATTCCTTCAGTGATGCTTCCATCACCGGCAATCAGGAGTTCAGAACTTGCTTCGGTTGCGTAACCGCTGTCGCTAATGTAGAATGGGTGAGTTGATGGATTGTTGACTCTTTGGAATTTGTAATTCTTGGTGATGTCAATCTCGGTCATGGCATTCGTGGCTGCGGAATCCGTGAAGAACTGATAGTACGGAGATGTCATTGAACCGTCGCTCACGTAAACGTCAACTGGAGGCATCAACACTTTGTCGATGACGTGGATGACGCCGTTTGATGTTTCAACATCAGCACCGGTGACGGTTGCACCGTTCACCTTCACTTCGCTTCCGACTGTGAAAGCAAGTTTGTCACCGTTGATGGCATCTACAGCTGCGTTGTCAGTCAGATCTGACGACATCACTTTTCCAGAAACAACGTGGTATGTGAGAATGTCAGCGAGTGTTGCGATTTCTTCATCGGTATCGAACGTTGTCAAATCAATTCCTGCATCAGCAAATGCCTGATCTGTTGGAGCAAAGACTGTGAAAGGACCTGTTCCTTGTAGTGTTGCTACGAGATTTGCTTGAGTTAGAGCGGCAACTAACGAGTCGTGAACGCCAGTTGCAGCAGCATTGGTAGGTATATCTTCGGTTGCATCCGCAGTCACAGAAAACGGTAGACTGGATACAAGTAGGCAGGCAATTAGGGTATACACGATTGATTTACGCATTGTCGCTAAACCCCATTGAAGAGTTTATAATAGCCTGTATTAAGGTGGGAAACACGTTCAAATCAGAAAGGAGAACGGTAGTCTTCAACATCTTGTGCGATTCTCAGCAATTGGTTGTATTTTGCCACTCTATCGGAGCGTGCAGGAGCGCCGGTTTTGATTTGTCCAGCTCTTGTGCCGACTGCTAGATCTGCAATTGTTGTGTCTTCGGTCTCCCCACTTCTATGAGAAACGACGTTACGATAGCCATTGGATGTTGCTAGTTCCATCGCCTCAAGGGTCTCTGTAACTGTACCAACTTGGTTTACTTTGACAAGCATTGCATTTGCTGCCCCTATTTCGATACCTTGAGCAAGTCGCTCAGATTGTGTTACGAATAGGTCATCTCCGACAATTTGTACACGGTGGCCTTCTTGTTTGGTCAATGCAGTCCATCCAGCCCAATCGTTTTCACCTAAACCGTCTTCAATAGAAAGGATAGGATAAGCGTCGAGCCATTCCCCATACATATCGGCCATTTGATTTGCAGAAAGGACCTT
>JABGWN010000181.1 GCA_018645535.1 Methanobacteriota archaeon | reverse complement strand
CTGTTTGCGACACATTTCAAGTCGTACGACTCCACCATTTGGTCCAGTTCAATTTGAGAATACCTTCTTCCATCTCCACATTGGTGACGATGACTTTACTCCATCTTTAGAACTTCAAACGGAGTTCACTGCGTTTGAATGGATGAAACCCATTGATATGATTCACCGTTGGTCTCAAAATGAAATCCGTGTTGCACCACCTGTAGTCACACTTTTGATGGAACTTGATCGTACCTTAAACCGATTTGAAGGCGATATGATTCAAACTGCTGAAGATTTACAACGAAGGCAGCCAGGACGTCGATCGATTCTTTTTGCGCATGGTGTTGAAGTTGTTCCTGTGAAAACTGCAACACTTCCGCCTGCTGACCATACGAACGCATATCTTGTTGGAGATCCAGAAGGTGAATTCGTTCTGGTCGATCCTGCCTGTCACATGAGAGAGGGTATGGAAGAATTAGCAGAAGCTGTGGACAGACACAAAGGAGAATTGGTTGCTCTGCTGTTCACCCACTCCCATGGAGACCATATCGGAGACATGGATTTACTTCGAGAAGCGTTTGATGTTCCTATCTGGGGCAGTGACTACACGTCCCAAACGGTGGAATGCGATCACATACTCAACGATGGTGACATACTTCAACTTGGAAAACAAGAGTGGACTGTTCTCATCACACCGGGCCATCATCCTGGCCATGTTTGCCTCTCTTCACCAGCAGGTATTGTTGCTGGAGACATGGTTGCTGGGATTGGGACGATCTTGATTCCTCCTGGCACTGGCGACATGGATGTTTACATTGAGCAATTGGAACGTCTACGAGAGTTGAAGCCTCATCTCTTATTCCCAAGTCATGGTCCAGTTATACCATTACCTGAAAAAACACTTTCTTACTACATCAAACATCGAAAACAACGCCATCAGAAGGTACTCGAAGCCGTGGAGTTTGGACATAAGACCATTTCAGCCATTGCGACGATGGCGTATTCTGATTCACCTGATGCACATTCTGGCCTTGCCCAAGACCAAACCCTTGCGCATTTACTTTCACATGAACGAATGGGGCTTGTTGAGCAACAGTCGAATGGATGGAATCTTAGAGGAGTTGAATGAATGCCATATAGAGTTGTAATTACGAAGCCTGGATCTCCATCAGTCTTAGACATACAGAATATCGAGATTCCAGTCCCGAAGGCAGATGAAGTCTGTATTCAGGTTCACTTTGCTGGGATTAACTTTGCAGATACGCTCATGCGTATGGGATTCTATCAGCCAAGACCACCCTTTCCTTTCACTCCAGGATACGAAGTCAGTGGCGTTATACACGCTCTAGGAAGCGATGTTGAAGAATTCGAAGTTGGGCAACGTGTTGTCGGTATGATGAGGACTGGCGGTCAAGCAACCCACGTCGTTACGGAAGTATCTCGCGTCATTCCAATCCCTGACGAAATGACTCTCGAGGCTGCTGCATCTATGCCTGTAACCTATATCACAGCCCATCACATGCTTCATCATCTTGGAAACCTAAAGCCAACAGATTCTGTTCTCATTCACGGTGGTGGCGGCGGTGTAGGGACTGCTGCTCTTCAACTCTGTAAATGGGCAGGAGTCAGTAATGTCTGGTCAACTGCATCTTCTGCTAAGGCCGAAATTATTCAATCCTATGGAGCAACTGCAATCGACCGACACAATGAAGATTTTGTAAATATCATCAAAAATGCAACCGATGGGAAGGGTGTTGATCACATCCTTGACCCAATTGGCGGCGATCATCTCAAGCGAAGCCTATCGGTCTTAGCCCATGGAGGAAAACTGTACACATACGGAATGTCTTCTGCTGCTCCTTCATCAAAGCGTTCTCTTGTCAAAGCCTTCTTTGCTTTTAGGAAACGCCCACGTTTCGACCCAATGAAAATGATGTCAAGAAATCAAGGTGTCTTTGGAGTTCATATGGGGACATGGCCTGATGAAGATGTCATGACTGAGCAAATGGAACGTATTGTTAATGGAATTAAAGAAGGGGCGTTAGCGCCAATCATTGATTCTGTTTTTGATGCCCGTGATGTTGCAGAGGCTCACCAATACATACATGACGGGAAAAATATCGGCAAAGTATTGTTACGTTTTGAAGAGTAGGAGGGATTGAAATGAAGGCATCAATGACTGGGTTTGACGTTCGAGCTGTTTCGCAAGAACTTGATTCATGGGCAGGCGCTTATGTCAAGAAAGCCTACATGCCTCATTACGAACAAATTGTTCTTCGTAT
>JABGWN010000180.1 GCA_018645535.1 Methanobacteriota archaeon | reverse complement strand
GAAGGCGAAGAGCAATCGGATAATTGATGTGCTAACAGAGTACGGCATGCGTTTATGTGGAGCACCTTTCCATGTTGGTCTTGGAATTCTGTTAAGCCAATTGACATCAAACAATTCGTTCATTCCTTTCAAAAATCACAACCTTCGGAAAGATGGGTCTTTTGTGGTGATGCGGTGGCACAAACTCCTCGCCAACTATGGACTGCTGCTGTAGTAAGTTCACGCAATATTGAGCGCTCAACCGCACAAGCCCATACATTAGATGCTGAATTTCTAAGAGTCTTATCCGGAACAAACAATGTCTCGGAAGCCTTCAAGCGAGCCGGCCTTGCTCAAGGTGCTCAATCAGGCTGGTTGCTTCATATTCCAAATATAGACCAACCTCTCAACGATGATGATGTCAGTTTATCCGCTCAATCTCTATTAACAAACCTAGGATTGACAAAAACTGAAACTTCCCTCCAAATCAACTCAAACGGTGCAGAGAAACTAGGCATAGCTCTTGATGGCGAAACAGAAGACATACGAATTGAAGCGGCTCTTATCGGCCATATTCTACTTGCAGATGTAAACACATCTCAATAGAATGACAAGTTTCTATGGCCCTTGAAAACAAAGAGTTCAAACACCTCCGCACAAGAGAAGACCCATGGTCATCCAATCCGAGCGAGCCGCATCAACCTCCTACTCCTCCAGATACCTCGATCGAACAAAGATGAACAATGCTCTAAGCAATGCTTTGACGTTCGGAGCAAGTTATGCCGAAATCCGTCTGATGGCTGAAACAACTTCCTCAGTACGATTGAAGGATGGGCAACTCGAACATGCGATTCCAGGTCAGGAAATAGGAGCAACTCTTCGAATCCTAGCAGATGGAGCATGGGGCGTTCATTCTACGACAGATATTAGCAATATTCCTAATGAAATCGAAGCAACTGTACGTCTCGCGAAAGCAGTTGCTGCTCGCCGTCCAAGCGGTTCAAATCCAATCCAACTTGCCGAAATCCCAATCCATCAAGATGAAATTCATTGGAAATCCAAAAAAGATGTCCGAGACACCGATCTCGATACAAAGTTGTCTATGCTCGATAACATCCATCAGTCTGCCAATGATGATGAGCGAATCATCTCAGTATCATGTGGTTGGTCCGATGAGCACCTCCATACTGAACTTCTCACAACAGAAGGAATGGACAGGACATGGTCCTTCCAACGTTCGATGGTAAATGGTATGGTAACAGCCAGAGATGGCGGGGATCCAGTATCCTATAGAATGAGGCGCGGAGGGGAAGGTGGACTCGAACTAATCGAAGCCTGCGACCTTCAGAGTCTTGGTGGAGATGCTCGTATTGCAGCATTAAGACTGCTCAAAGCGAAGCGTTCCCCAAGTGGAAAATTACCACTCATTGCAGATCGAGACCTTACTGGAGTCTACATCCATGAAGCTCTGGGTCACCCATGTGAGGCAGATCTCGTCGCAGCAGGAGATTCATGTTTGGATGGAAAACTTGGTCAGAAAATAGGTAATGAAATTGTCACAGTTGTTGACGATCCAACTTTACGAGGAGGTTATGGCGCCTATCCTATCGATGATGAAGGACTTGATACCAGAGAAAAAACCCTCATCAAGAACGGTGTCTTAACCGATTACTTGAATCACAGAGAAACCGCACATCACTTTGGACTGGAACCAAATGCAGGCGCACGTGCACAGGATGGACTCCACCATCCTCTTGTTCGAATGTCTAATACAATGATTATGGGTGGGAATTTCAACGATATTGATGAATTGATGGAGGACATTGAATATGGCGTCTATGCATGTGGTTCACGTGGCGGTCAGGTTGATACCGGTCGAGGTTCATTCCAATTCGCTGCCCAAGAGGCATATCTCATTGAAAATGGTGAGATTACAACTCCTCTACGAGATGTAAGTGTAAGTGGACTTACATTGCAAATTTTGAATGATGTTGATGGATTGACCAAAGATGCAAAACTCGCAAGCCCTGGATTCTGCGGGAAAGGACAGACTGTCCCCGTAGGCGACGGAGGCCCAATCATGAGAATTCGAGAAGCATTGGTGGGATGAGAATGATTCCTGAAGATGCAATTGAACGGCTTCTTGACGGATGTAGGGACATTTCAAAAGAATGTGAATTACAAAACATTTCAGAATGGGAAATCGTTGGATCTCAAGGATATGGCCGCTCACTCGATATCGAAGCAGGAAGAATCTCTCTCGCATCTGGAGGCGGTGAAGGTGGATTCGGGGTCCGAATCCTTGACAATGGTCGGTATGGCTATGCACATCTTGTTGATGTCTCAGGAGCCAAGCACGCGGTATCACAAGCATTGTCAATCGCAAAAGCAAGCCCAAGCATCTCAGGTTTCTCATTACCATCTGCCCAAAAAACGAATCCTGTTGATGGAATGCTCGATGAAGCAATTCTGAAATTATCGCCGGATGATCTCCTTACTCAAGGTGATGATATCATCTCAGAAGTCGCATCACTAGACGACAGAGCGGTTGTTATTGGAGGAGGCATTGGAATTGGGGCCGAAGCAAGCGTCATGTTGTCTAGTCAGGGCATTGAAGCATCTGGAATATCAACATCTCATGGCCTAGGTGTCCAAGTCTCCATCGATGTCGATGACCAAATGACAAGCTCATGGGAGAGTTCTTCTTCGAGGAGACTCATCGAAGGCATTCCAGATTGTGTGAGTACAGCAGTGGAATGGGCTCAAAAAACAAGGAACCCTGTTGAAAT
>JABGWN010000179.1 GCA_018645535.1 Methanobacteriota archaeon | reverse complement strand
ACAACATCGCTTAATCGACTCAATCATTCGGTTTCTCGACACGATCTTGAACAAGCACTTCTCTCAACATACCACCATTGCCTAAACCGTTGATTCGGCAAGGGTTACAAACAAGTGCATATATGAGAAAGGCTGGAATTAGAATCATGGGCGAAGTCGTTCTCGGCATATCAGGTGCTTCAGGTGCAGCTTACGGCGTACGACTCGCTGAAGCGCTACAAGAACTCAACGTTCCAATCCGACTTGTTGTGAGCAACTCTGGACGCATTACACTCAAGCACGAGTGTGACACGACACCAGAGGAACTTGCAGAAAGAACTGGAGCGCTTCTTGAAGAACAGGCCAACATCGGAGCAAAATCGGCATCTGGATCTGCACCAATCGACGCAGTGGTGATTTGTCCTTGCTCTGGAACGACACTTGGAAAACTCGCTGCTGGAATTGGAGACAATCTCATCACACGTTCTGCGATAGTTGCAATGAAAGAACGAAGAAACCTGATCATTGTCCCACGTGAAGCACCATATGCAACTGTACATCTGGAAAACATGGCAAAACTCTCTGCATGGGGAACTGTTGTTATTCCCGCATCACCTGGATTTTACAATCATCCAAAATCAATCGATGATATGGTTGATTTCGTTGTCGCCCGTATTCTTGACCAGATTGGGCTAAAACACTCCATTGGTAAGAGATGGACTGGCGAAGAAATCGATGAATTCTAATCATGAATCCATCGCCTTCAAAAGATTCGACTCGTTGTCATCAATCATGAGCGGCGTAGATTCACTTGATTCGATGACGGTGAATCAACTCAAGGATGAACTCAGTTCGAGAGGCCTACCCAAATCTGGGAAAAAGGCCGAACTCGTTGAACGATTACACCCCTATTTCACTACCAAGGAGGATGCAATCCTAACTTCTGCTTGGAAAAGAACGGTTGTCGGCCCACTCAATCTTGCACAAGTTACAGGATCTTTCTTTGTTGTAACCTTGCTCCTCGTAGTCGTATTCAATCCATCATTGATCGGCTTAGGCGAAGATGAACCGGTTTACGAGCCAATTGATTTCGATGCGAGTCAAGCACGGTGGTATGCGGAAGAGCTCGTCGCCCTAGGACATCCTGAATGGGAAGGACGAATGTCTGGCAGTCCCGAAGAAGCTGCTGCTGCTGAAATGATTCTGGATAATCTCACAGAGATGGGGTATTCACCTCAACTCAACACATACCCTGTACCGATGTTCGCTATCAACAGCGAACCAGAAGTAGCAATGTGTATACCTACTTTCGATTTCATTACTGGACCTTCGTGTAATTCTGGCTTTGGAGCACAGATCACCACATTTGAACACAGGTCAGATTATGTTTTACAAGGGTATTCAGGATCTGCAGACATACAATTCGGCCAGAATATGGAACTTATCGATCTCGATGACGGAACCGATGATTCACTCTGGTCCTCAGCATCTGGTAAAGTTGGAATCATCAGGGGTGGAGGTAACATCGATGGAAACACAGGAATGTACATTAAAGCGGCTGAAAATTCCTTGGCAGGATTATTCAGAATAAACAATCAGACGAATTGTGGCCAACTTGAAGCAGATGATTGCGTCCCTATCTTCAAGTCGATTCGTGTTGATGAAATGAAGAGTAGCAACAGTGGTTCAATTCCAGAGGACATCCCATTCATAGCAGTATCAAATCAAACCGGAAAGCAGATGCTTGAATTGGCTGAACAAGGCGCATTCCTTCGATTATTCAGTGACGTAGACAATTCAGGTGACCTCTCAGTGAGCGTCCCATGCGGCACATTGTATGGCAAAAGCGAGGATTTGATCATCGTGGGTGCCCACCATGATACGGTTTACCATGGCCAAGGAGCAGTCGATGACACATCTGGAACTGCAAGTGTACTCGAAATGGCGAGACAGATTGCAAACATCGCAAACGAAAGTGGAACACCTGAATATACCATCCGATTCTGCACATGGGGTGGAGAAGAAGAAGGCCTCTGGGGAAGTAAAGCATATGTTAGTGCGAATGGAAATGAACTCGCTCGTAACCTTCGACTTTACATCAATCTGGACATGAACCACGTGGACATCGACATGGCGAACAGAGGAAATAGTCTGCGATTCTTTTCTAATTCTGCGAAAGACATCAACCATGTAAGCGATATAATCGATTTATTGAATGATGAACAATCGAGCGTATTTTCCAAATATTCTGTAACACTTACAAAAGAAGCGACGATGCCATACAATTCAGATCATGGCCCGTTTGTTTATGACTTACCAGATGGCGTAGAAGGAAATGCATTGGTCTGTTACGGATCTGGGTCATGGGAATACCACACCTACAAAGATGACATGTCTCGCTTTAATGAGGAGTCACTCGGAATTTCAGTGATTGCTTACGGGACATATATCCGCTACCTTGCTTGGCCAGCAGAAGCCTAAGCGTCGCATTCAAGAAGGAAAACAGAGTGGACAGGTTATGGTTAACCCAAGTGCTCATGCATCGCATATTCTTGTCGCCTCTAAATCAGAAGCGTTACAGATTTCTGAGAAGATTGAAAAACTCAAAGATTTTGAGAAACTAGCTCGTAAGAAATCCTCATGCCCATCATCTCAGCGTGGTGGTGATCTCGGGTGGTTCCGCAAAGGAAACATGGTCCGTGAGTTTGAAGAAGCAGTATGGCAGACGCCTATCAAAACGGTATCACCACCAATCAAAACCACATTTGGCTACCACTTGATTTGGGTTCATGAGCGAGAGGAGTGAAACTCATGTCAATTCGTGTTGGACTCGATGCGTATAGAGTAGATGGTATCCATGGTTACTTTGACTACGAGCATCAACAGACTCAACCATTCATTGTTTCTGTACGAGTAGATTTAATCAACGATGTCCATGATGAAGCGCTTTCAAGCACAGTCGATTATGGATTGTTGCAAAAAGCAGTAGACGTTGTTGTTCTCGAATCAAAACCTATTCGACTTATTGAGAAGATGGCCGTAAACATCGCTGAATTCATTCAGAAGAATGTTGAGGTTGAAACAATCTTTGTTCGAATAGAGAAGCCAGATGCTCCATTGCCGCATCCAGGTGGTCTTCCTTTCATTGAATACACTTGGAATCGCACTGACTAAGATAATTTAACGGGAGACTTCAAAGAGAAGTCCTCCTTAGTCCCATCATGGAATCTCCTTCAAGGGTATATGTGCCCAGTGCAACTGAAGTGGATGGAACTGCCATCGGCATGGGATGTTTCAGCACCGAAGAAATAGCATGGCAGGTTCTCAAAACATT
>JABGWN010000178.1 GCA_018645535.1 Methanobacteriota archaeon | reverse complement strand
TGTGATCATAAGAATCACAAGAAGGATTGACTTGTTTAAATTTGGAGAGCGTACGCTGGCCATGTCCTCTTGTCGAAAAAGGAGGACAAAGTCATATCTCCTATCTTGATAGGTTCGCTCAACCAGTTGTTTTCTGATTCGATGCTATTTTCGTGATTGCATCGTATTTTTGTTGCTGTCGTTGAAGTTTCATTTTCTGGACAGAATCGAACAACTGCATAGCAACATCGAGATCATTTCGTTGCTTTCGTTCTCGCAAATCAAGTTCTTTGCTGAGAAGAATGTCGAGAACTTCTGCCTTTGAGGCAGCTTTGGCTCTCGATTGCTGCGTTTCATGCTCAAGATTCCTGTGTTTATTCTCCCATTCTGCTTCGTTCACAGCACCCTTTGCTTTGATTCGAGCAAGTTCAGGCTCGACCTTTGCTCGTTCCATCGCTGAAGAATTGACGGTTTGAGAACGTGCATGATGCTCTGCGTGGCGTTGATGATGGGCAAGTTGAGCATCGAGAGCAAGTTGGTCTCTGTCTGCTTGAATAGAGGCGTGTTCGGCCATGTTTGTGACATGTTCACGTTCCGCTTCAAGTCGAATCTTATCCGATGGTTTCCAGGAGATGTAGGAATGGTCGATGGTCATACCAAAGGACTCAATGGTTCGACGTAATGCCATACAAAGGCCAATCGTTGTGTTTTCATCAGCTTGGTCTTGAACCAATTCATCGTTGGTGAATCGTTGAATGATTTTCGACATATAGGCTTGAGCCTCATCGATGAGAAGGTTGCTGATGTCTGAAGTTCGTATCTCCATGATGCCTTTGGCAGGAAGTTGAATCAAACGAGCAATGTTCTCGCGAGCTGCATGAACTCGAAGAGAAGCCTCGCCTTTCATGGTTTGATGATCGCTTGATTTGGAAGTGAAGGGCATCGTAAACGTGTAGGGGCCGAGGAAAGCGAACAGGTAGGAACGTTGCCGTTTTCCACCAAAGATACGACGAAGCATCGAGGTGGTTGGATTGGCTCGCATCACTTGCTGTGTAACGATTCCAGAAACCCTCCCATTCTCAAGAACGACACAAACTTCGTTTGGTCGAAGCACAATGGGTGTATTCTTTGGTAATTCTTTGTCATGGACAAATCGTGCGATAATGTCCGGTTCTTCTCTCCATCTGTACGTATCTGTTGTCATGGTTTCACCTTCAGTTTCTGCTCCTCATGCCGTCAAGCAGCATATTGCGTTCGAGGAAATGGCGCTTTGCTTTGCTGATGACACCATCAATGATGTCGAGATCTGTGTGACGAGTATCAACATGGGTTGCTAATGTAGCTCCAAGATGTTGACTTGCATGTTCCAACATGGTGATGGTTTCACGATCATGTCGAATCAATTTCTTGTGCAATGAACGGTTCATTCTGCGTATCCCGTCGTGCTTTGGACGAGATTCTCCAGCCACTGCATATTGGGCATCTTCTGCAAATGATTGCAGATTATGCAAGATGGATTGTATTCTATCCATTTCGTATTTTTCATTATTTGCATAGGATCGAAAGAGCCAACGCTCAACTTGATGGTGGAGATGATTGACGCGTCTTCGAACATCTTCTCGTACGGCTCTATCTGTAACACGTACCCTCGATTGTTCGTAACCATCGTAGGCCGAAATTAACACTTTCATTCCATTTACTGCTGCGGGTATTGCCAATGTTGTTGGGTCCATACAGAAAGATATGTCTCTGGTCGGTCTTAACAGTATTGCTTATTTCTTGAATCCGCGCTTTCGAAAGCCACCACTTTGGGGTTTGTTGGCTTTATTGCCTGACTTTCGTTGTGAACGTGCTCTGCGATCGCCAGTTTTAGGTCCAGCAGCTTGCTGTTCTTGTTCTGATGCTCTGCGGTCTTTTTGCATCTGTCTCCAGACACCGCCAATGAGTTGCATGACCTCTTCCTTGCTGTTTGCTCCAATGGATTGTTTCGCACCAGTAGTGCTGACCCACAATCGACCTTCTTTGTCATACGGTCGGCGAGGATGAGAGGTTCTTTCCTCTCGCTTGATTTTCTTGAGCCCTACTTTTCGAGCGGCCAAATAGAGTCCTTCAAGATCGGGCTTGAGGACTGAAGCATCTCTTGGAACACGTCGACCACTACGTCTTGACGTCTTTGCATTGAAGTATCCAGGCCAAACAGAAATTCGGTCTGGGTTGTGTTCCATAGTCTCGCCTCATTGAAAGGGTGAGGTTGGAAGGTATGAACCCAACGATGTGGGGCTTCACTCAAGAAGAACGCCGTTGATGACGCCATCTTTGCCAGGTCGGGAAGTGATTCTGACGTTGCCTTCACTGGTTTCGATGATTGCACCCTTAACCAAGATGTTTCGACGAACGTAGTTCGGATTGGATTCGTTTTGAATCACGTTGTTGATTGTTGCATTGACAGTCTTTCCTGTCTTTGGATTGTTAACTGAAACAGTGTTTGCAGCCATGACACGAACCATTGAGTTGCCACCGGCTTTGCGGTAGACCTTACGTCGTGCTTCGCCAACGAGTGCGAATTGCTTCTCAGTAGAGATTTCAGTCGAGCGCTTTCCTCGTGCTCGAACACGTCGTCCACCGCTAGGTTTTTTCTTGGAAATTCCGTGCCACTGTGCCATGATACTCACTCCTTGCAAGCCACCGACTTGACTGGCGTATATCAAGGAAACCCTTAGCGACAACGGCCTGAATACGAGGAAAGGAGTTCACCATCAACAGCAAAGAGACGCGCCTCAATCACATCACCGGGATGCAATTGAGCCACTCCTTGAGGGGTTCCAGTGAACAATAAATCGCCTGTTGAAACAGGTGCCCATTGAATCAGCGATTCCAATTGTTGAGCAGGTGTGATACTCATCTCACTCAGAGAGGCTTCTTGCCATCGCTCGCCATTGACATCAAGTTCAATTTTTGGAGCCGTCTTTGCGTCGCTTA
>JABGWN010000177.1 GCA_018645535.1 Methanobacteriota archaeon | reverse complement strand
ATATGCGTGGCAGCCTGCTTCGATTGCTCTCCAATCCTGGCCACATGCCACAGCAACTGCGGATATACCGTTCATGACGCCTTTGTTGTGCGTGGCAGCCCTGTATGGGTCTGCAACTGCAAAATGGTATGCTTCAAGTATACCTTCAATGATTTTCGAACCATCGAGTCTTTCTCCAGAATTGCTAATTTCTTCAGGTGTGAACGTAGCCTTCACTCTTGCAAGCCTTTCTGTGGCAAGATTACTTAGAATTCGTAACAAAGCCCTTCCACCGGTTATTCTTTCGAGTTCCGGGGCAAGAAGTTCAGCCATTGTATTGACGGCATTTGCTCCCATTGCATCTCTGCAGTCGACATGAATGTGGACAATAAACATCTGTCCGGACAGTGTTTGTATGCTCCGAGTAGTGACCTGCTTACATCCTCCTCCAAGGCGGACCATGGTCGATGGTAAGCTGTTTGCCAAATCCACTAGGTCGTCCTTATTCTCTAACACCCTCAACTTTGCCTTTTCATGGTCCGCAATGTCAAGAAGTTGAATTTGAGCGATCATCATTGGTCCATCATTATTTGAAGTAAAGCCTCCATGAACATGGCAACGCTTAGCCATGTTCGAAGCTGCAGCGACAACGCTTGATTCTTCAAGACAGAATGGAACGACGTAGTGCTTTTCATCGATGATGAAGTTTGTTGCAACGCCAACAGGAAGAGACATCGTTCCGATGACATTTTCAATCATTCGATCTGCTGCATTATCGTCCAGTTCACCGTTTTTCGCCAATGCAGCAACCTGTTCAGGAAGAAGATTGCAACTTTCCGCAATAAGGTGACGCCTTTCATCAACAGACAGTTTGTAGAATCCTTTCAAGCGGCTGTTATTGACAGGCATGGTCTCTCTCCTCATGTGATGCCAGATGTTCTTGAAACATCAACCAATCGGAACAAGTTAACGCGATTAACGCTTAACTTAACGCGTTAAAAAAGCGTTAGAGGTGCGTTAATATGGCCTAGTGCTGTGCCATGGTTACTTGATTAACGTGTCTTAACATGTCCCTCATTGCCTCAAATTCCATCAAAGGTCATATACCTGTTCGAAGTTGCTCGCACATGCATACTGGAACTGTTGATTTGCGACTGCCAAGCCTCAGAGAAGATCCATTTTCCCAAGGGCCTCTCTCAGCAGAAGATTCCAATCTTCTTGTTGGAAGACATTCATACTTTGAAGAGATGGAGAAGAATATCCAATTCAAATCTTCAAGAAGGATTCTTCTTGTAGGAGAATATGGTTCTGGGAAGACTTCATTTGTCAATTGTCTTGGTGGGAAGACAAATTTACACATTCATGTTGATAGGATTGACACAATCAATCCTGGCTTAGAGTTACTCAGAGATGTTTATTCCCAAGTTGTTAATGCAACAGCGCCAACAGATTACAAAAAGCTTGAGCGAGAACTTGCGGCTTCTCTTCATAGCAAGAGAAATTACCTGCCGTTAATCTCAGTTGATGCTGATATGGCCAATATTGCTTCCTTAGAGGCGTGCTTGCTTGCTTCTGTCCCCTTTTTCGAACGTCTTTCTGCATTGATTGTTGTGGCAGTTAATCCAAATCAGAAGTCCCTTCTTTCTGAACAAATCAGAGAACGTTTCGAAGTACGACTGATGGATGAATTGGATGCAGACAGTGTAAAGGCCCTTGTTGAACGCCGAATCGGGACGTATTCAAACGAACCCTATCAGATGACTACAGTTGAGGCTGGAAAAGTACTGGCTGCGAGCAAAAACGGTCATCCAGGGTCAATTATCAAAGTTCTACGATCAGTAATTGATGGGCAGATGTTGCCTGAATTACCCCAGAGTTCGATTTTAGAAAATACGACCAAGGAACAATCCCCTCAATCATATCCTCAAGAAATTGATATGAGCATCTTCAATCAAGAAGATGAACTGCTTGATGAACCGGAATCAGTAGAAACCCCTGATTCAGAAGGAGAAACAGTTGCTGAAACTACCGAAGAATGGGAAGACGGGCCAGGTATGTCGGGGACAATGGGTTTTGATCTCAATCTTGAATCACTAGAAGAACCGATTGTCGAGGAAAAGAAAGAGGAACCCGTTGAGAATACATACGTGACTGAAGACAGTCTCCGCCCAGTAGGTATCTTCGGTGGTCTAAGGGGTCGTTGGAAAGAAACCAGTCAATCGATAAATGAAACAGAAGAACCAGAAGGTGAGTATCAACAACTCGATGGTGCTAATTCTTTGTGGGTGAGCAAAAACTCACTTACGTCACAGGAAGATTCGAAAGAGGAATTTTTTGATGCTGGAGAAACAGAAGAACCTGAAGAAACATTACTCGAATCCTTCGAGCCTGAATACCAACAGATGGTTGAAGAGAACCCTCTCCAGCCAAACGAATCGATGTTGAAAACACTTACAGATTTGCTCTCAAAACTAATTTCATCTTCTGGAGATAATACGGTTTCTAATAAGCTTGCAGAAAGCCTACAGACGCTTTCTCGTCCGAAAATAGGAGGTAAAGCAGAGCACCCCCTAAAAGTTCAAGTTTTGACATCACTCACGAACAGTGAAACGATTGTTGTTTCAATCGCTCAACAACGTATGATCTCTCCTTCTGACAAACAATTGTTGGAGAAATTGAACATTAAACGAGCAAGACTTTCGCAAATTTGCAACCGATTGCACAAAGCAGGCATTCTTGATGTAAGGATGGTGGGTCGATCTCGAATGTTTGGTCTTACTCGAACAGCACTTGCGCAAATGATGGCATGGGGCCTCGTAGGAGGTGATGTGTGATGTCTT
>JABGWN010000176.1 GCA_018645535.1 Methanobacteriota archaeon | reverse complement strand
GCTAATTGCGATTGTACCGCAGATACAACCTTGGCAAATGCAATTGCAGAAGCGCCGTCGGGTTCGCTGACGATACGGTGAACACCGTCGTCTCCACCTCGAACAAAGCCCGGATCAAACGGAAGGGCGCCCAAGAAAGGTACACCAAACTCTTCCGCAGTGGATTGTCCGCCCCCTTTTTTGAAGATGTCTAATGTGATGCTGAAGTTACCATCTTCATCACAAGTTGCACTAAGAGTTCGTCCTGCTGGTGCAGCAATTTCAACCGTTGAACCTGGTGTTCCTTTGCCATTGATTGTGTATCCACTCATGTTCTCAACAACTCCCAGTACAGGAACTTTCAGAGAAGAGGCGAATGATATTGACTTCCTGCTGTCGAGTAATGCTACATCTTGAGGTGTTGTAACAATGACCATTCCATCGATGTCTGGAAGTGATTGTGCTACAGTCAATGGCTCATCAGAGGTGCCTGGTGGGAAATCAATGATCAGATAATCCAGTTCGCCCCATTCGACATCGCCAATGAATTGTTGAATTGCTCCGAGTTTAATTGGACCTCTCCAAACAACAGGCGTGTCTTCATCTTCGAGGAGGAACGCCATAGAGATGACCTTGACTCCAAGATGGCCTTGTGCAGGGTGAATACGGCCGCCTTCAACGTGAAGTTTTCGACCATCAAGGCCCATCATCTTCGGTACATTTGGTCCAGTAATATCAATGTCTAAGATTCCAACTTTGTGACCTTGTTGTGCGAGAGCAACTGCAAGTCCAGTCGATACCGTTGATTTCCCAACACCGCCCTTTCCAGAAAGTACCATGATCTTGTGCTTGATTTGCCTTCCAATTTCAGCCATTGACATCTTACGCTTCATTTGAGCATAAGCCTGTTCCATTTGCTTTTGTTGAGCAGGGTCAGCAGCATTTGAGGCTTCGTCTGCGGGTTGATTTCCAGGAGTATGCATCGACACGGGAGAATCCGACATAGTGTATAGCAGATGGGTGGGCTTTTTCAAATCACGCTTTTGCTTTGCAGGCCATAACGAAGAAGGAAATGTGTTACGATTGATATGATAGGAAAAATCAGAATCATTGGATTCCACTGCATACCAGCATAGGCCCAACCCAATCCAACTGAAAGTGGGAATGAGATGAACGCACCAACTTGGAAAGCTTCTCTGCGTAAGGATTGATTGGACTGAACTAGGAAAAAGAGAAATGTTCCACCAAGAAAAAAAGTATGGATTGTGATAATGGTCGCTATAATCCTGAAGAGTACATCTGCATCGTTCGCCGCTGCAATGATGTGAGCGATGAAAAGAGTTGCATAAATCCCAGCAGAGAAAAGAACCGTTCGGCGTACTTCAGCCTGCATTGTCCATACTACAAGGTCGAAGTTCAAGAGACTCACTATTGAGAAGAGTTCAAGATTGATGCGTCGTTTGGAAGAACATGCGTCTCTTGTTCGTCTGTGTGGGGAATTCATGCCGTTCGCAAATGGCAGAAGGTATTGCTCGACATCTTGGCCATGAGGCTGAAAGTGCAGGAACGCACCCTGCTATTCAAGTTTCTACGCATGCTCTTACCGTTCTTGCTTCGAAAGGAATTGATACCGGTACGCTCAAACCTAAATCCGTTGATTTGTTCAATGCCGAAGATTTCGACATGGTCATTTCGATGGGATGCGGAGTCTCATGCCCTGCAATGAAAATCGATCAAGATTGGGAATTGGAAGATCCTGTTGGCCAATCGCTCTTGGTGTTTGAAGAGACCGCAATAGAGATAGAGAAACGATTGAATTTGCTTGAATAATTACTCTTCTTCATCGACCATATCGCCTTCACCAAGAATATCAATGGCGATACTGCTCACAGTTTTCATTCGATCATCATCACCTTTCAACTCAACTGAAGCCGTTTCTATGGAATCTATTGTAATCGAAAGAGGAAGACGAGATGCAGTGATTCCATGTCGCCTCCGGCATATTTCTGCAACATCAACAGCACGGCTAATCGCAGAACCACGGGCTTGAAGTCTGATATGTCGATGTCCTTCATCCATTGCCAT
>JABGWN010000175.1 GCA_018645535.1 Methanobacteriota archaeon | reverse complement strand
ATTCAAAGGCATTGGACCATGGACTGCTGAGATGGTCATGATCTTCTCACTATGCTTGCCAGATATCTATAGTCCGAAGGATATCGGACTAGTTAATGCTATTAAGAAACTTAATCCTTCAGTCACTACAATGGATGAAGCAGAAGAAATGGCCAAACAATGGAGTCCTTACAGAACAATGGCCTGTTGGTATTTATGGCGAATTCTCGATCCGATACCAGTTGAATACTGAAGGCGAATGTGCTAATTATCTCTAATGCTTAGGATTGACATGGTTGGAGAAGAAAAAGAACAATCTCCGATTTTGGATTTCTTAAAGAAGACCAAAACTCAAATTGCAGATCTTTCGATTAAAGCTGCAAATGCAACAAAGTCCTCGATCAACTCTACTTCCGAAGCAATTCAAGGAAAGGTAATTGAATCGAAAGAACGATCTAAAAAGAAGAAAGAAGCGAAAATTGAATCTCTAAAAAATGAGATTAAAGATGATGGCTATATTGATTTGGCACCACCGATGATGGTTTTACCTGATGTTGATACAGATCAACTCAATGTCCTCGATGCTCAAACAGATGCTCAGATTCAGATTGTCGAGGAAATGATTCGCTTAAGTGAACGAGTTGATTCTTTGGAACGTAGAATTTTGCTCATCGGGAAGTCAAATACAAATCATCCTATAATTAGCACGAATTCTGAATCAGATAAGCCAATAACAGAACATCATCCTGTTGATAAGAGTGCAAATGTGATGATTGAAGTTCTCAACATAATGGGCGCTTCACTTCTGTTATTGGTTTCGTTATTCGCTGTGGATGGATACATCAAGGATAATGAAATCTTACTTTTGAACAAGTATAATCTAGGAATCCCTCTATGGACGCTTGGTGTGTTTGGCTGGTCATTGTTTTTGTTCCAACGAATGGGGAAAACAGGGGCTGTACTACGTGTGCCTTTACTTTACAGAATTCAAATATCACTTGCTATTGCAATGGCTACAATGATGGGTATGCTGCTTTCAGAAGAATCCCTTGGCACAATTTCAAGTGCATGGATATGGACTACAGTACTTGCATCAAGCGCTATCATAGGCGTTAGTATGATTACGACAGCTTGGAGAATGACAAAGCGAATGGTTGGTGTAAAAGAAACAGTAGAAGTCATTGATTAATGGCTTCTGGATTCTTTCCAAGATCTCTTGTTATGTTCTTTTGATGCGATTCGAGCGTACCTCCACCAATTTCCAGAAGTTTAGAATCTCTCCATAAGCGCTCAACATGGTATTCTCCAACATACCCGTAGCCACCGAGAACTTGAATTGCTGAATCTGCGATTTCTTTTGCAGCAGTTGTTGCGAATAATTTCACACCATCGGAATCCAGGCGTTGTCCAGATGTACCGAGTTGAATCGTATTCGCTGTATCATAGATGTAAGCCCGCATAGCTCTGTACTTGGCCCAAGATTCGGCAATATGTCGTTGCATTTGTCCAAAGGAACGGATTGGAGATCCAAATGCTTCTCGTTCTGAGGCGTAGCGATTCATTTCATGGAGACTTCTTCGAGCAATACCAAGGGACATTGCTGCAAGTGTGAGTCGTTCAATCTCAAGATTGCCCATCATGTGAATCAATGAATTACCTTGTTCTCCAACTAAGTTACTGGCCGGAACAACACAATCATCGAAAACTAATTCAGCAGTGTTAGAAGCACGCATTCCTGTTTTATCGATTATCTTCTGACCAACACTGTAACCCTGCATTCCCTTTTCTACGAGGAAGGTTGAGAGGAGTGAGCGTCCTTTTTCATCATATCCTGTTCGAGCATAGACCCAAACGATGTCTGCAGGCGTTCCCTTGTCATCGATGCATCCATTCGTGATCCACATCTTTCGACCGTTTAGAATCCAATCCCCTGCATCGTTCTTTTGTGCGGTTGTTGAAAGTCCAAGAACATCCGTTCCAGCATCTGGTTCTGACATAGCCATGGCTCCAATCCATTCTCCGGAGCATACCTTGGGCAGAATTCGGATCTTTTGTTCTTCTGAACCATTTTGAGCTAGGTTGTTGACAAAGAGCATGGAGTGGGCTAAGTAAGCAAGTGTGAACCCTGGATCTGAATAGGATAATTCCTCATGTGCAATGGTTGCAGCAACAGCGTCAAGCCCTGATCCGCCATATTCTTCTGGAACAGTTATTCCAAGTAGTCCGAGTTCACCGAGTTGGCGAAATAAATCAAGATTAAATTGCTCTTTTTTGTCGAATTCATGAGCCTGTGGTTCAACAAATTCCTGAGTGAAATCACGAATCATTTCCCGAAGCATTTGATGCTCTTCGCTTGGATTTGTGATATTTCCCATGTACTCACCAAACCTTACGGCGGTGTTGTCCCTTTTTCATGATTGTTTAATCATGGCCGAAGGGTTCTTGGTGACATTTGAGTACTTTGTTGCCCAATGGAAGGACGGTGTCTTGTTCGTAAAGGGGCCTTTGATTGTCTCTTTATGCGTCGTACTTTTCTTGTTTTTAGCGGGACTTTTTTGGCTCTTTGACCTACATGACGCAGAGGATTTGGATTATTCTCTTTCGGTGTAACTCCTACACCTATGTTACTTAGTACACTAGAGGCGACTGAACGATGAGATTGCCCATTTTGGGCATCTTTGATGATCCTGTTGGCGAGAGTTTCGAAGGTTGAATTTGTTTTTTTAACACGACGAATTTCCCGTTCGATTTGTTGTTCATTTTCGTGTTCTTCCATCAACGCTCTGAGCATTGATTCACTCATTGCGTCTTGCTTGCGCTCATCCATATGCATCCCATCCATTGAGAAAAATGGACTCTTTACATATCAATATTAGGGGTGAAAAGGGGCCATACAAGTCGATTTACTTACTCTTCTTCTTCAAGCCGTGCCTGGAGTACAGCTCTGTAGGCTTCTTCCGTATCGAATTCAAGAATGATCGGAGAAATGTTCTCACAATCTTGACATTGGTATTGCTGTCCAGTCATGAATCCCATGTAAGGATAAATTCTGATGCTCATGCAGTTTGGGCATGCCTTGAAGGCCATGGTTAAACGTATGCATGTTCGCTTAATAGTCCTTGCATTTACCCAATTTTGGGTTAGTGTTAAATCATAATGTCGAGAGATTGCGACATGGATGGTGGAGAAACCACGACGAAAGGTCGCATCGTTGCGATGTTTTTTCGCTTCCTTGCTCTTCTTCTAATCGCAGGAGCCTTGTATCTTTCAACCGAAGCAATCTTCATCATCATCTTCCTTTTTATCATCGTAGCTCCATTTGAGAAACTTTTTCCCCGCCATAAAGGACAAAAAATAAGAAGGCCAAAACTTGATACTGACCTCGGATATGCTCTCGCGGCCCCCGTTCTTGGAATCTTGACTGGGATTGTGGCCATTGTAATTGCTATTCTTAGTTTAGCTTGGATTCCTGGTCTCTTAATTCGTCCTTATGTTGAACAAATTCCTGAGCAATACATGCCAATTATTGGCCTTCTGTTATTTGATTCGCTCGTGTATTGGACGCATCGTTTTTACCATGAAATTCCAGTGCTATGGAAGTTTCATGCGATTCACCACTCAACTGAGCATTTAGATTGGGCAAGCGGGTTTCGCAGTCATCCTCTCGATGGGACCATCCTTGCACCTGCATTTGTATTTCTCCTCACTGCTGGATTTAGCCTTGAAATTACAGGAGCTCTCGCTGCAGCACAACTTGTCTTAGGATTGTTTTTACATGCCAATGTTCGTTGGAAGTTGCGTTGGTTGCATCGGTTGATTATCACGCCAGAGTTTCATCATTGGCATCATACCAATGAACGGGATGCGATATGGACAAACTATTCTACGTTCTTACCAATATGGGACCTTTTGTTTGGAACCTATTTCATGCCAAAGAACCGCCGCCCTATGGTCTATGGAGTTAGCGAAGAGATTCCAGATGGTATCATACGTCAATTACGGTATCCACTTCGAGAATGGAGGAATCCTCTGTGGTATCTTTTACATCCGTTTCAAAGCATCAAAAGGACCTTAAAATTCGCTCTCCTTATCGTAAAATCTATGTGGAAATCAGCCTTTCGCAAACGGGGATCAAAACCATGGGACGTCTATCCCAAACCCGAACAAATCGAAATTCCATAGTTTTGTCAATTCAAGGCATTCACTGGATTTGTAAGGTGTAAAGAATATTCATTTTACGCTTTTTAGAAGGTCAATTGACTCATTGTCGGGAATAAGTCTTTATTTTGGACGTGATTGATTGAAACGAAGGACATGGGCGAAGGACTCGATTCAAATTATGATAAAGTGACAATAGCCATAGGCATCTCTGGACTTCTATTGTTTTCCGCTTTGGGGGTTGGACTCTATGTTCTAACAATGGATGATACCGTAGAAATCGACACTGACTGGGATGATGATGGTGTCCTCAATGTTGAAGATTCTTGCTCGGAGGGCGAAGTGGGTTGGACTTCTTCAATCGATACTGATTATGATGGCGATGGTTGCAATGACGAACTTGAAGATCCAGATGATGACAATGATGGTATGCATGACAATCTAGATAATTGCCCGAAAGGCATTATGGAATGGACTGTTTTTACAGTAGACGTGGATCTAGATGGTTGCAGAGATCTTGATGAAGACCTGGATGATGATAACGATGGCGTAAATGATGCTGAAGATTTGTACCCACTCGACCCTTTAGAATGGGCAGATTCAGATTCAGATTCATATCCAGATAATTCAGATGCATTTCCAAATGATGCAACAGAATGGTCCGATTACGATAATGATGGAACTGGAGACAATAGCGATGTATTCCCATTCGATGGAACAGAATGGGCTGACTTTGATGGTGATGGGACCGGTGATAATGCAGATCTTGATGATGACAATGATGGTACTCCAGATACAATTGATGTTGATGATAACCGCGATGCAGCTATTATTCTTAGCTTAGATTCGATCATTATTTTTCAGGATATGGACTTAGAAGATATAACTGAACTATATTTCTGTATTTTCT
>JABGWN010000174.1 GCA_018645535.1 Methanobacteriota archaeon | reverse complement strand
GTTGATGGCCGAAACACATGAGGGCCGCACCTATCGACTGAGCATAGATCAAATTGGCATTTGCATCAAAGACTCCGTCAATATTTTCTCCAAAGAATTCGAATGGTTTTCCACCAATATCACCGCCAAGAGTAAGGTATCCGGCAACATAGCGGATACCCCATAATAATCCAACAGCCATAAAGAAAAAGGACAGGCCAAGGAGATAATTCTGAGAAATCATAAGATGATTATCGTTCTTCTTGGCTTGTAATTCCACCATAAATAGGGCAATTGCTGACGAGATTAATCCTCCGATAAAGAGGATGAGGAACTTCTCTTCACCAACATCATCGGCAAAGGCGATACTCAGTAAACCAATCCATATCGCAAGCATAGCAACTCCAAACATAATCACCTCTGTGAATCGTTCAAGGAATTGGCCTGTGTCACTGGAACCAGGCGGTCGAACAACGACCGGTGCAGTCGGTTGAATCTCATTGCTTGCAAAGATTGCATCATTAGCAATGGAAATTGTTTTTTTAGGAGCACGTACTGGAGCAGGCATCTTAATCAATACGATTTATGGCCATGACCTCTTAAGGCTATACCCTGCAAGAGGTTAAAGAGTTAGGATTCAGAGAGGAAAACTTACGCTCCAATTGAAAGAGTTCAAACAATAGTATCGATTGGATAGACTATGAGCCGAAAGAGCGGAGCACGTTCAACCTTGATTTTAGCGTGCATGACCATGTTTTTACTTCCTACAGTACTTGCTACAGTATCTGTTGGCGATACAGCCTCAGAGCCTCAAAAAGAGGGTTGGTGGGTCGATACTACCGTCGATCGGGACGGGAACGGAATTGGAGATATGATTGAAGTTCATCAAAAGAATCCATATTTCCTTGATGCAGATAAAACGCTCCCATTGATTATTGACTTTGACCACACACCTGGTGAAGAAGAGATTTCAATGCTCATAAACCAAGCCAATTTCCAACATCAGTGGACTCTTGAAGGCATTGATGCTCTTGCCGGAAGAATGCCGGTGGGGGACGTCATTACAGCTTCTCAACTACCCGGAGTTGTTATGCTTGAACTCGACGGAATTCTTGAGGTAACAAACGGAGATGCCGCTGTTCTTCACGGCGTCGATACGGTTTGGCAAGATACAGGATACGATGGCGCAGGAAGCACCGTTGCTATCATTGACACCGGAATTGATGGAAATCACTCCAGTCTTGATGACCAAGACGATGATCCTACAACCAATGATCCAAAGGTTATTGCGTTCTATGACCCTGTTAACAACCCATCTCTAACCAACGGCACTGAAGTATTCGCTTACGATGATCAAGGCCATGGCTCCCATTGCGCTGGGACAACGGCTGGAACAGGCGCTCCCACCTACGAACACATTGGAATGGCTCCACAAGCTTCTCTCGTTGGCGTGAAAGTTCTCGATGCAGGTGGTAGCGGAAGTTTCGCAACTGTCATGGCTGGTATGGAATGGACCGTTGAGAATCGATATAAATTCAATATCCGTGCTGCTTCCATGAGTTTAGGAGGTCCAGGTGCAATTGAATGGACATCGTCTGAGGAAGACAGTGTTAACAGATACGCTAACGAAATGGTACGTGCTGGAATTGCACTGTTTATCGCAGCAGGCAATACCGCAGTATCGGCACAAATTGGTACGCCTGGTTCTGCAGAAGACGCAATCACAGTCGGTGCACTCGACAAGAATTCCGCAATTGCTATTTATTCAAGTCAAGGCCCAACTGAAGAAGGCCGAGTCAAACCAAACATTGCCTATGTAGGGAGCAACGTCATGTCTGTTGCTTTCAATACTGGCGATCAATACACCGACATGTCAGGAACTTCAATGGCTACTCCGGGTGCTGCAGGTGTTGCTGCACTCATGCTTCAAGCAAATCCAGATCTCTCTCCATTTGATATTCGAAACATTATGCAAGAAACTGCAACATATCGACAATGCACTTACATGCTTGCAAATGAACCATGTGCTGAGGATTTGATTCCTAAAAATCGCCAAAACAATGTGTATGGGCATGGGGAAGTACGAGCTCTTGACGCCGTTCTAGAAGCTGCACAGGAAGATTATGAATTTGATTCTTCAATCTCCGTTGTTGTCTCGACAGTAGTTGGTGAACATAATCGGATTCATCTTGAACGTGGGGATTCAGTTTCCTTTGATGTCGTGGGAGACCTCGAAACGGTTCAATGGAGAAGCAATCACCTTCGAGATGATTGGTCAAGCATCCATGGCTTCGATCATGGGAATCCTTCAGGTGAACTTTACTTGATTGATATCGTCCACCAGTTGGAACATCTTCCTGGAACTGATGTGCTGGGTAATCATACCATCTCTCTACGTGGAATCCAATACAATGAATCTGGAGGTCAATCCTCCTCTACGCCTCTGGTCACTGCAGATGTAATGATTATGGACGCAAATACCGACGTCGTCTCAGACGAAGAAAGTAAAGGTCTTCCAGCAGTTGGCATAATTGGGACAATGGCAATCATTGGCTTAGGAATTGCCGCATCATCTCGGAAAGACGAAGATACGGATGATGAGCAGTAATTGCGAACCCTATGTTGATATGCGGATTTGATTAGGTAAGGTTGGGCGAGTCATATGGTTGGAGAAGCACACGTATCAATGATACCAACAACGCCAAAGAAAGTATGGTCTGCTAATGTAAACGGTCATGCTGTACAAGCCCT
>JABGWN010000173.1 GCA_018645535.1 Methanobacteriota archaeon | reverse complement strand
TCCAATTGACAATAAGAGAATGAATTCCAAAACGGTGAGAAAAATGTACAACCCCCAAAGTGCGCGAGCAGTCTCTTGTAATTTCGGCTTCAATCTAGATAAAGAAGGACCGGTTAATTCAGCACGAGCAAGTGCCATTCCACCGCCAATAACTCGTGATAAAATCATCATTCCGAGCATAATTATACCCATTCCACCAAACCATTGGGTAAGTGAACGCCATAGCAACAATCCTCTCGGTTGTTGGTTAATGCAATCCATACCTGGTAAACAATTTGGACTCATTGATGTAGAAATTACTGTTGCCCCTGTCGTAGTAAAACCTGACATCGATTCAAACCATGAATTAACCGCACCCCTTAGAATATCCGATACATCTGATCCATCTGTGAATGGACCGTGAAATACGCCACCCAACCAATACGGTAGAGCACCTATGAGCACAGCCAATGGCCAAACTAATGCAACAGCAGCAAATGCCTCTTTATCTCTTAATCTGGTATGTGTGTTCGTACGAGTTCCAAATCTTAGCATTAAGAATCCAATAATGAGAGAAAGTATGGCAGGGACAGTAAAAGCCCTCACTGCTAATTCCCCATCATCCAAAAGCCCGGTAATAATGGCGCATGCCACAAGTGGAATTGTTAGCGCAACCAAAGTCCACCCGAGAATGAGGCCTAGGACATCGAATCTCATGATTACACCTTAAATCTCTTTTCAAGATCTGTGACTCTATCTGGTCGACAGAAGAGGATTAACCGGTCACCTTCAACGATCGTTTTGTCTCGAGAAGGCCGTAGCGTTTCCCAGCCTCCAATGGTATTTCTTCGCTGAATGAATGCTATTCTTGCCCAATCTGGCAAACCAGCATTGCTAATTCGTTTTCCAACAAACTTCGTTTCACTCGATACTGGCAGACTTATACCAACAATATCGGGTATGTTCGATAGAATCGCATATGCACCAGATGCTCTTGTGTGTATGTGAGCAAGAATATTATCAACTGCAACGCGCTTAATATCAACTGCGAATGTAATTCCCATCCGTTGGGTGACTTTGACCAAGTCCGAATCTTTCAGAATTAAACCTGTTCGAGTAACACCCATGTCGTTCGCCAATAATGCAGCAGCGATTGAGATGTGGTCGTCATCCAATGCAGCAATTGCAATGTGATGTTCGTTAATTCCTATTTCAGTAAGGATGTTCCGATCGAGGAAATCACCATGAATCACCTCAAGGTTAGCATGAGCTCCTACATCAGAACCTGACAAGTTATTTGCGATGTTCAAATCTCTTTCAATCACAGTTACGAAAGCCCCACTTCGCAACCAATCTTCAGCAATTCTCTTTCCGATTTCAGTGGCTCCAATGATTGCAACTTTTGGTTGAGCAGGGAAATCAATTGACTCGTGTCCGAATGAGGTTAATATTCGACTAAAAGAGGCCAATCCAGTTGTTGCTACGGCAATACGATCTTTTGGCATTAATGTGAAATCTTTTGTGGGGACAATACTGATTTCGCCTTCTCGTTTTACTCCGACAATTAACGGCAATCCACCTTCAACGCCCAAGCTTGCATCTGCAAGAGTTTGATAGATGACTTTCTCAGCATTTTTTGTTACATTCAATTCGATGATGTACGCTTCATGTCCAAACGGAATGACTTCTTCAATTGCAGAGGAACGTAGACCAGTTGCAAGTCGGCGAATTGCACCATCGACTGGATCAATCGCATAATCAACCGAAGCCCATCGATTCAAATGTCCTTGCGAATGTTCGTTAACATAATGTGGATTTCTAAATCGACCTATTGAGAGAAGAGTATTCTGAATTGATGAACCGTTCTGCCTCTTATGTTCATCTTCAGCAAGTGCACAAGCAATCAGGTTTCTGTCGTCTGAATCCGTAACAGCAACAAACACTGTCGCATCACCGATACCAGCCTCCATGAGTGATTCACGAGATGTGATATCTCCATGGATCACAAGAGCATCAAGTGACTGAGCATTTTTTACAGCCCTTGAATCATTATCAATAAGCACGACATCCATTGTTTCTGCACGCATAGCACGAGCTAATTCTGCTCCTACTCTTCCAGCACCACCAATAATTACTCGCATTTACTCATCACCTCATTGATAGACGGGGAATTTTCCACCGCCGTAATTGATTGCTCCCACCGTATCGAAAGTACGATCACGAACAATATCTACATTATCTTCATCAATGTCTGAGAATAATAATGGTCTGTAGAATGCATTGATGTAAGTTCCAGTTGAATCTGGTTTCTCAATCCAATCGATAAGTGCAGAAGATGTGTGAAGGAGCCACTTATTGTTGGTAACATCAACCGACGCCTCAACAAAACACGTGTTCAATTCAATATTATTTTCTTCACACCACTCATCAGACATCGGAAGTTGGATGTATCCCCATGCGTGAGCTTCCCATTCTGTAAACGATTTACTCGATAAGACTCCAAAAACATACCATCCCGGAACTCCACGTACTCTGAGCATGCTTAGGAATGCATTGGTTTGTTCATCACAATCACCAATACCAGCACCTAAACAACTTGGCCCGCTGCGTGAAGGGGATGGTGCATTGTCGTCATATTCGATGTTGTCACGTATGTAGTCGAATGCTCCACGTACGAAGTCATACACGTTGTCATTACCATCTGGCAGATTGCTTTCGACACTTGCGACAGCAGAAATTACGTTTGCAGCAGCTCCATCAATTGCATAATCGTATTGATCTATACGGTTCTTATTGTACCATTTAGTGGCAGTGAATGAATTCTCTCTGACGCCATCTCCTCGGTTTG
>JABGWN010000172.1 GCA_018645535.1 Methanobacteriota archaeon | reverse complement strand
ACCGAATTGGCTTGTGAAACCGAAAGTGGAAGCAACTGGTTATTCGTTGATGGCCAAATGGTCGATGCGACAGCAGTCCGAGAGATGGATTTGAGCCAAGCAGCTGAAATTCGCCTTACGAAGCCACTTGTTGGTGGAATTGACTCAGTTTGAGGATACCCAACGCGAACGGACAGATTCAAAACCAATGGGTAGGTCGGATGATTCATGTCAGAACTTGTAGATTACAAGTGCGCCCTCTGTGGAACACACGAAAGCTTTGACCGCGAACGCAATGGAATCCATTGCAGTCACTGTGGTTCAAAGATCTTCATGAAGCTCCGCCGTAGCAGTGGCGACCGAAAGAAGAAGACACTCAAGGCCGAATGAGTTCACACAAAGGGTCAAAGACCTTTGTCGTTGTTTGATACTCATGGCGAGTTGGTTGGAGGCGTATTCGCCTCGTACATTTTCTGAACTTGCTCATGAAGCAAGTCTGATCGACACGATTCAACACGTAGCGTTGCAAGCTAATCCGCCACATCTTCTCATTTCAGGCCCATCCGGAGTAGGTAAGACTGCGACTTGGCGCCTCATTGTTCGACAGGTCTTGGGCCCTTCATGGCGTTCAACAGTCCACGTTCTTCAAGCAAAGGACCTTGCTCGAACCGCAGGAGCAATGGCTGCATTCGAAAACTTCCTCCGTCCCGGTGGTAAGAACTCAAGCGATACGCTTGCGAGTCGTACTTCACTCGACGCTTTTGACTCAACCTTCTCAAAGATAGAGGCTGGCGATACTGCTCCTGCGGGACATGAATCCGAACGAGGAAATAGCAAAGAGGCGCACATCTCAAGAATTATTGTCATCGAAGATGCAGATTATCTTGGACACAAAAGGCAACCTCTTCTTCGTCGAATGATGGAATCAACCAGCCAAACATCCCGCTTCATTTTCACTGCTCAAACACCTTCTCGACTTATTGATGCGTTACGTAGTCGAACGCAACACATCCGCCTCTCTGCAATTCCTCGGAAGACAATCGAAACCCGCCTCGAAGAAATATGCAAGCGCGCTGGTGTTGAAACGACAAGAGGAATATTAGGCGACATCGCTCACGTTAGCGAAGGCAATCTAAGGAAAGCCATTTTTACAACTGAAATGCTTTCTCTTCGGAAGCTCCTGGATGATCGAACAAATCTGCAAAAACTCCTCAAAGCAACATCAACGAGCGACGTCCAAATCATGCTAGAAGAAGCACTACGCGGCCGCGTTATTGATTGGAGATGGGTCAAAGAAGGAGTGAAGAATGTACGACAACTCAAAGGTGCGATGGGAGTTTATGACAAAATTATTACTTCACAAAGTCTTGAGGCAGAAGATGTCGTTGAACAAGCACACCAGGTGTTGACAAGCGGCCGATTAAATTTGGAAGAATCGACCCTCACTGCAGCCCTGCAAGCAATTGCCGGTTGCGATATGAGGCTCCGAAGATCCTCTCAGGGCCGCATCCAAATTGAGCATATGTTGTTTGATATTGCCAACATCAACCCAGCGTAATCTCCTTGACAGGAGGCGGTTTGGCACTGATGGGCGTGTAGCACAGCTGGATAATGCATCGGCCTCCTAAGCCGAAGATCGCGGGTTCGAATCCTGCCGCGCCCGCCAAAACTTCTAATTCAGTTCCAATGAAGCGAAGCACACATATGTGGCGTTTCTCTCACAACAACTGAGCGAGATGGAACCAGAGGACGAATCCATCATCGCCCGAACAAGGCGTACTCTCAAATCCCTTCCAGACCCGTATGGGCACGGATTCTCGCGCAGCGAAGATCCCTTGGCTCGAACAAGAGAGGCTTGGGAGAAGAGTGAACTTCTGAGAATGAAGAGCGGTAAAATCGCCATCAATCCATTCTTCTTATTTTTTAGAAACATCATCGGCTTCAGCATAGCAGGCACATCCCTTCTGTTCGTGATCAATCCGTCTTTGTTACCCTCAAACCCACTGATTGTCCTTTTGATATGGCTGGTTCCTCTTCTTGCAGCATTTGGACCTCCAATAGCAGGAAGCGAAGCCACATGGTCTGCTGTGGAAGCGAAAATATCTCTTCGCGAACAAGGCGGAATAGGAGATGGTAGAAGGCATACCCTACGCGCTCAACCGGGGATGGATCGCATTTTGGAAGGACTGCGAGACGGGCGACGTCAAAACAACATCAGCGCTTTTCTAGCGACAACCTCTCTCACCCTGCTCTGTCTTTCAACGCTGATTACGCCAAGAACAGTAGCTTGGAATCTCCTTCTCCTTGTGTCCATGACATCTGGTATAGGGCTAAGTATCCACTCAATATTGACAACATTCTATGTTCGTCTTCAAGCGGATTCGATGCCACTTTTGATTCATTATGCACCGACACATCACCCAACGCAACTTGGATCTCCGTTAGGAGAACTCCTGTTTGCACATCTAGACCCCGATTCACAAATTGAATGGAGCTCATGGGAAGAGAAGTTTACTTCAAGCATTTTGCCGGGAACAGATTCAATTCAAGCACGAGAGCGATTGTTATTCCTTCTGCACCTTCATGCAACAGATGTTGTATCGACAACCGATGTCATCGAATCGTTGCGCGACTTCATGCCACCTGAGGCAATTGATCGCACTCTTCTCCAAGAAGACGCTTTCTTCAATTGGAGATCCATTCAACGATCCCTTGAGCATGCACGAGCATGGCAACCAGGGGCTTTCCGTTTATTCGAGCGATTGCAAAACGACCTCCTCACAGGGTCTCCTGAAATTCTTTTATCTCCTTGGAGAATGGACATTTCGCTGGATACGATGTGCTATGACGGTTCAGGAAGCCTGTTTATCGCCCTGAACAATCAAACATTCGAATCTACTCCTGCTCGTGTGGAAGTCCAAGTACCTGGCGGAAAGCCAGAATCGATTAATCACAGATTCGAACTAATGCCCTGCCCGCCCCCGACAAAATCTGTTGAATTAACCCATCCTTCGGATGACGATGTTCTCGATTGGCTACCACGTTATCTCGAACGAACGGTTGTTCTCTGGATAAACGTTGCTTGGGATAGGCAATTCAAAGGAGATGCACAAGTGCAAGTAACGCTCAGGGACGATAATGAAACCGTACTTGGTTCACGGATAGTCAGTACCGTTGTTACGCCCAGAGAAAGCCATCAACGAGCGGATAGAATTCGTAAACTTCTGGTTGCACGAAGGTTTTCTGACCGCCCGATACCAGAGGGCCGAGCCGAGTCAATTTCTGGTTGACCAAGCGCTTTCCTTATGGCAGGGCTTCACTTCCCCTCAAATATTGGGGGTCTAATATGGAAGCATGGGACATCGTAGTACTAGGTGACGGACCTGCCGCTCTAACAGCAGCTGCAGAAGCTGCAAAGGGTGGCGCTAACGTCCTGATGATGAGTTCGACAGGCCTTGGCGATGGCGGTAATGTCGCTATGAATGGGATTTCGTGCCACATTCAAGAAGAAAGCAACCGCGGACATCGAGAAGATACAATTCGTGCAGGGAACTTTCTCTCAGACCAAGACATCGTAGCCCAGTATACCACTGATGCACTCCGTACCGTCGATCTCCTTGAACGACGTGGAGTCAATTTCCGCAGAGATGCAAAAGGAATCGTAAAGGGCTATCCTGGAGCAGGTCACAGCAAACCAAGACTTTGCAATGCAGGAGACGCAACAATTCGAGAATGTCAACAAGTCCTCGAAGAGCAATGTATGAAGCATGGCGTAACACGAAGAGGCGACCAAGTTCCTCTCGAACTCGTCCATACGAATTATTCAATCAATGGAATTACAACTCTTGACATGATCAACGGACGAGTCCTAACGGTACAATGCAAAGCGTTGATTATTGCAGATGGTGGATTTGAAGGCGCATTCACGACAGGTTCAACATCGCTTGGAATGGATATGGCTTATCGAGCAGGGGCTCCATTGAGAAACATGGAATTCGTAGCACATGCGCCACTTGGCGTGGTTGGTACAAACATGATCATTCCCCAATCAATTCTTTCCGACGGCGCAACACTTCACACACCTTCTGGGACAGCTATTGACATAACAGCATCCACGATGACTTCTGAAATTTGTTCGAAAATGCACGAAGCAGGCATGGTCGTTCTCGATGCTCGAGAACTTGGCGAATATGCCGGATGGTGGGCAATGACCTTTGATCAAATCAACCAGCGACTCGGTGTTGACATGCACCGCCAAACAATCGAAGTTGCTCCTCGCCCAAATCACACTTTAGGCGGACTTTCAACCGATGAAAACGGCAGAGTAGTCCTACAATCATGGGCACGATGGTTCACAGGAGTGTATGCTGCTGGAGATGCATCTTCAAGCGGCCTTCACGGAGCTGATGTCTTGGCTGGTAACCGTTTGCTGGAAGCGATTTGCACTGGCGAATCAGCAGGGCTGCACGCTTCGGAATGGATCAAAAAACGAAAATTCACTGGCGCTTCAACTCTTGAAGACTCACTTAACATCGCAACAGCAGAATTGAGTATGCTTGGTGTTGAATCAGAAGGGCCAGTTCAACGACTCAAACCCGTTGTTCAACGTCTTTGTGAGATATTGACATCAACTCAGACGCCTGCAGTTGATGCAGCCATCCTTGCTTCTGCTGCAGAATCTCTCAACCAACTCTCGATCCGTGGTGAGCAACTTCATTGCGATGAAACATCACTCGTAGCAAATCAGAATCTCCTTGAGACACTTCGAGCACAGGCTGCTATTCGATTGGGCCTTGCCAGCGTAAGAAGTTCTGAGTTGAGAACAGAATCACGTGGGCTTCACCAACGCTCAGATTACTCAGAAGAGGATTCCGAACAACTCCATCACAATCTTGTTTTCAATAATGGCTCGACAGGAACACTCGCACTGAGAAAAGGACCATCAGGAAATTGGATTCTCAATCCCACATCTGCGGTTTAATTATCTGTAATGGGCGATTGGTCGTTCTATGGCCGACAAATCATTGTTTGAACACATATTGTCTGGTGATATCCCTTCACATAAAGTTGGTTCAGGAGAAGGGTGGTATGCTTTTCTTGATATCTTTCCAAGAAGAGAAGGCCACACACTAGTAATTCCAACCACGGCAGTGTCAAGGATTGGAGATTTGTCACCGCTCGAACGTTCCAATCTAATGGAAGGAGTTGTAGAAGTACAGCGCCTTCTTACCAAAAGATTCTCCACGATCGATTTCACAGTCGTTGTACACGACGGCCCTCTCGCAGGTCAAGAAGTGGCACATGTTCACATTCATGTTCTTCCTAGAACAGAAAACGATTCTGGTAAGACATTAGCCGCAATGTGGCCTGGGCCAAGTCATGAAATCGACCATGAGAAACTAAGAGTCTTGGCTTTAGAACTGCAAATGGAGGGGGAATGAATGGCCAAAGGAGTTGCAGACTGGGATGGGGCAGTAGATCATCGGGGTGAGGCTTTACCAGTCCTTTCCAAATCGTCTGGTAATATGAAAATGGAGAAATTATTGAACACTCCAATGCCATCGTACGATAAATCAACACCTGGATCTTTTTTCTGGACGAAATTAGCATTCTTCTTCTGCCGTAGAACAGCAGCAAATCAGTTTCGAACCATTGAATGCACAGGAATGGAAAAGATTCCCACTGATAGAGGGTCACTTTGCACTTCATGGCACACAAATGGGCTAATTGATCCACTTGGAATCATGTTGGCGCATCCAAAGGAATTCGTAATGGGTGGTCGCCACGATCTCGTTACACGTCCAGTACTCTCTTTTTGGACTCGAAGGCTAGCGGTCCAGCCAGTTGTACGAAAAGCAGAATTACTCCGAGGAGGTTGTTCAGAAGAAGAAGCTACGAATCTAAACGGTCGTTCTTTACTCACCCTTGCAACTGGAATTTCGAGTGGGTTTGCCTGTGTACTCTTCCCCGAAGGAACAAGCCACGACCTCTCGCATATGCTTCGATTCAGAACGGGACCAATGAGAACAGTTCTTGCAGCTGCAGCCATCGCTAAGGCTAGCGGGGATAAGTGCCCTGTTCTCCAACCAGTGGGATTACATTTTCGAGTTCGACACCATTACAGGACAGATATGTGGGTCGAATTCGGTGACCCGCATTATCTTCCAGAAGATAAGATTCCAGAAGATCTGATTGAAGCTGTAAAAGAGCGACAATGGGTTGAACCTCCACAAGAACTTGTTCGTTCACTACGAGATAACCTTCGCCCACACCTGCAGCCGTTGACTCCGAACGTTTCTTCATGGGATGAGCACGGCGGAATGCACCTGATTGCTCAGGTCCAATCTCGAATGGAAAACAAACCGCTTCAAACTTGGCGAGAAGAAGTCCTTGCAGCTCGCGCGGTCCGAGATACATATCAAACAGAACTCGAACATGTTGATTCCAAACCTGTTAAAATCGCCCACCGGACTCTAGATTTGGGAGTGGAGATTCACAAAAAACTCGAGGAAAGAAACCTCGATGGACGTGATTTGAATAAGAATGCGACCGGGCTGAGAAGAGGCAACCCACTTCGCCTCGTAGATGCATCCATTCGGACGGTAATTATGGTAGCACTGCTCCCAGTTTTCCTTGTATCGTTATCACTCCAGATGTCGCTCGGTCGATTCTTAGGCGACAGGACCGATGAAGGGGTTGATGCCAGAACAACATACCAATTTTTGGCAGCGATGTTTGGCTCCGTTCTGATGTGGCCTTTCATATCTATTTTCACTGTAGGGACACTGTGGTGGTTTGAGGCAGAGATTGAAACCATTCTTTCGTTTAATTGGACACAGATGTTTGGTGAGTCTTCTTTCATGATTACAATTGCGATCCTAACAGTATACATTTGTTCATTCCCCACATATTGGTTAACAGGTCGTCTCTTTGGATTCTGGTGGGATTCCTATGTTGACACAAAGAAGGCATTTAGGCGCCTCACAACACCAAGCGCATACAAGAACGAACTCCAAGATAAACTCACAAACTTGCGTGAAAATCTTGTTAGCGAGAAGCGTTGAGTTCAAATTCATCGACCGCGAGGGATAGACATGGTGGATACGGAACACATCAACAATATTCGCAAATGGCTTGCCAGCGAACGTCTCGAGATTCGTGATAAAAATGATCCGCGAGCCGAGGCTCATTTCCTCATCAAATACCCTCCCGGCCCACAAGGGCACATGTTCGCAGTTGTCGTACCGAAGGGACGAGATTTGGTTTTCGTATCGAGCATGACGAGAGTAGATCTCGGCCAACAAGAACAGATGAAAGAACACATGACCGAAGAGCAAGAAGTGTGGAGTGAATGGGTGCATGAATGCCGTTTAACATTGATGAAGGCAGAACTTGATTGGGGAATCCACATGGGGCACGATGGTAAAGAAAAACCTGGTCCTCTTCAGGCGTTCAATGTTAGTCTGCCAATTTGGAATGATGGATTGAATAAAAACACCCTAATGCACTCTCTACGAAGGCTATGGCTAGCTAAACTTAGCATGATCCATGAAATAAAATTCGCATATGGGCCCGGTAAAGGTGAGCCAGGGCCGGTTGATGACTGGTCAAATCAAGAGAAAAAGACGAGTTCAATAAAGATAGATGAACCCGCAAAAATCGAGTTCAATGACACCATGCCATTTGGCACAGGTTTAGACCCAGAAGAGTGGGCCTGAGAGCGATTTCCCCTCTCAATAAACTGACGCCCGGGGGGCGCGGTTAAGTACTGGACTTGTATGGTTCATTGTACCACAGGTGATACTATGCGTCAAACAACCAAATCATTTACTCTCGTCAGTTTAATGCTACTTTCAGCATTTTCCGGATTAATCATAGGAACAGAAGAAGCAGAAGCCTCACAAGTAGTCATCACAGAAGCCGTACGTATCGTAGATGGCGGAACAGCATCTGACGCTCAAACAACCGTTGCTTCGGACAGCGAAGGCAACGTTCACGTTGTTTGGACACGGAACAACCAGCATCTGTATTACTCCATGCTATCACCTCGTGGAGAGACGCTAATTGACGCTACTCAAATTACAAACCCCGGCCTCCACAAAGTATGGCATCCAGACATGGTCATCGATGACACTGACCGAATCCATATCGTTTGGGCTGATAAATCGGGCCAATACAAAATCATGTATACTTCTCTGAATCCTTATCTGGCACCTTTGGATGGTATGGCTGTTGAAGACAGCAGCATCTCTCAAATTGACGATACAATTCTCTCCATGCGTGCTCAGGACAGAGATTGGCCATCAATCGATGTCGATAGTAAAGGCAACTTGCACATCGCTTGGCAAGATTCCTATGATGAACTTCAGATGTTCTTCAATCAACCGCAAATCTACTACACTATGATCCAACCTGAATTCACAGCAGGTAGCGTTCTCACCCTCTTCGAAGATACTCTCTTGACTCCTGTCATTGGCCACAAAGGCCACCCTGACATTGTTGTTGACTCCAACGATCTTGTTCAGATTGCTTGGGACGATACTCGTGGAGGAAAGGTCGAACTCGTTTTCATTGTCGATACTTCCGGTTCAATGTACTCCGAATGGGCTGATGTCTGTACTGTTATCTATGGTGGTCAATTCGCCGCAGGCGGGTACTTCCAAGGTTTGAAACCTATGCTTGAAGAAGGAAACATGACTGTTTATGAGACCATTTATGGACTCGGCAACTCTCTTCCAGGTGCTGCAAGCAGCGGCAACTGTGCAACCCACAACAAGAATGCAGGACCACGTTCAACAGCTCTTGGTATTCAGCCTGGTGATGACTCAGGTGGAATCAGGAAACTCCCTGGTACAGTATACAATGGAAACACCTACTCAGGATATTCTGGCGAAGACTGGGGCCCAGGTACGAACTGGGCTTGCCTTTCATGGAAGGATGCTCAAGGAAACGTTCCAGGAAACCCTCCAACACAAGACGATCACAAGTGGAATCCAAATGCTACAAAGATTGCAATTCCAATTTCTGATGAAGGTCCAAAGGACGGAGATCCAGCACAACAAGCAGATGACACTACTTCAATCGAAGAAGCACATGATAACTGCGTTATTGCTGGCGTCGTCCCAGTAGGCATGTACGGTCAAACATACGGTGGAGCAACTGGAGTACAATCTCACTTCAAGGATTTATCACAATGCCCGAATGGTATCCAAAGCACAGCAACTCGAAACTGCCCGGCAAGTACAATCCGTTCAACAAGCGCTGGCGGACAAGTTTACGAGTTCCCATCAGGAACTGGTGGTGCAAGTTCAATGGCTCTCCTCGTTGAAGCTATGGTTTACATTTCTACAAACAACTCTCGTGAAATCTACATGTCGGTACTCGACCCATATGGTAAGATGGACAATGACCCAAGTTGGACCCCTGGAGTTTCCGGAACAGTCGCAATGAATGGAAACTACATTGAAGACACAGGTAAAGGATCTGAAGGACACCTTGTTGTTGTAAATGATACCCGTGTAACAATCGATGACGCTTACTCATTCCACCCATCCATTGGCGTGGACATGGAAGGAAACACGCACATTGCGTGGATGGATGGCCGTGATTACGGATTTGAAAAGGACGTAAATTACGAAGTATACTACACAAAACTCCGCCTATCAGGTGCCGGTGAATTTGACGGTCGCGATGATGGATTATCCACCTATGCAATCAAGAAGATTGACGACACCCCAATTTCTAACGTTGAAACTTATGCAGGTCTCCCGCAAAACGCTCCGTGGGGAGGAAATTCTGTATTCCCTTCATTGTTGACCGATGACCAAAATCAAATCCACATTGCTTGGGTTGATTCAGGCAACACCTCTGCCGGTGAAGAAATTCAGTATGTCCGTCTTAACTATACCAACATGGAAGGCGACGGGCTTATTGCTCTCGATCCGTGGGAAATCGTTCCAATTACGAAATGGTCTTCGAATAAACTCGGTCCTAACTCAGGATATAAACCGAGTATAGGAATGCCCCCTGCATTCTCAAACGATCTTGGAAGTGGGGCTCATGTTGCGTGGTCTGATACTAATAAGTGCAACGATGAAGCGAACAACAATCGATTTACAATCTGTTATTCCCACGTCCTTACAGGACAAGTTGATGTAGAGTTCGAAGAAGGAGAAACCTTCTATCACGTCATTGAACCTGGTGAACAAACTTTGTACAATCTATCAATGAATAACTCAACACCGGGTCCGAAGGATTTGGTTGCAGACACATACGGACTCAACATTACAGGAGTCCCTAGTAACTGGACGGCCACGTTATTCTTTGCCGAAAACCACACTGCAATATTCCCAGACACTGCAATTTTCTTAGAAGGAGGAGAGTCAATCCGATTCTATCTCAGAGTGCGTGCGCCATCAATTTATCAAGCAAATGGTGATGAATTAGCCGAAATACGAGTTGATGCTAAATCCTACAAAGATCCAGCAATCCGTTCCGAGATTACTACCTTAACACTCATGGACGTTGTCCATGGAATTGATCTCGACGCTTCGCACAGCGTTGCCGATGTAGAACAAGGCCAGACAGCCATCTTCTCGATTACCATTACGAATACTGGTAACGTAGCGGACACATTCCTCTTCTGGGACCCTCAAACTCTTGAAGGAAGGCAAGAATGGCTCTTACCATTTGCATGGGATGTAAATTTCCCAATGAGCGTACAACTCGATCCTCAGCAGACTGTAACGAAGAACCTTGAAATCAGTGTTCCAACTTCTGAAGATCCAGGAGCATTCGTAATATTACTCAAGGGATGGTCAGCTGGAGAACCAATCAAGTCCGTGGAGAAAGGTACGTATGATATTCTTGAATTAGGTGTCTTTGTATCAATTCGCTCTTCTAATAACATCATGATGAACATCAGCGATCAATCCGCTCGAGTCACACCTGCTCCGTACATGCCTTCTGCATTAGAACCGAATTGTCATACATTCGAGATAGACGTTACCAAGAATTTCGATTCAGGCGATCTCGTATTCTCGACACCAGGTACTACAGAAAGCGAAGATAATTGGACTGTTGATGTCATCTTCCCAACAGGATTACCTCTCAATCCAGACGGCGTCTCGCGGTCTTGGATTATTCTCAACGGTGATGAATCGAGAACCCACGAAGTCAAGGTCAAGATATGTGCACCTGACGATTCAATCGCAGGTTTAGGAAAGGCAGTAACTCTCAAAGCAAATCTGAAGGGTTACCCCAAGATTTCTGCCTCAAAGATTCTTCAAGTCGATATCAATCACGTCTACAAACTTGACACAAGTATCGATTTGGGAGAAAATACAGATCTTACAGTCAACCCCGGAGAATCACTTACATTACCAACAACAGTCCTGAACGAAGGAAACGGTCCGGATCGATTCGATTACACATTAGCTCGTGTCACAGACTCCGCTGGTGTCGATGTCATCTGGGACATCGAGGTTCCACGAAATTCACTTGCTGAACTCGATGTAGGTTCTGAACAAATGTTTGATGTTCTCATGAACATCCCTCAACAAGTACCTGCGGGCGACTACACTGTTGTGTTCAATACATACTCTGAGCAATCTTACCCAGACGCTTCTGGCCGCATGACAAGACTGCGTGATGTTACGACATTACAAGTAACAGTTAACGAATTCTACGATTTGCAAATCTCTATGGATCCAACCGTTGAGAATGATGTTAAGACCACAGCACCAGGTCGCATTGTTCGATTTGTTGTTAACATCACTAATGCAGGAAACGTACCTGATGTTCCAACACTGGATAACCACACTTCGACCCGAACAGGTTCAGACCTTGTATGGACTGAAACTCCAGGAATGGGAACTCTTGATGGATGGAGCGTATCTTGGAAGATTCTACGACAAGTAGGACTTGATTTGGAAAGTGAGGAGGAATGTGTTGTTACACAATCGACAGCAAGTTCGTTCCCAGAAGACAGTTGCGTCTATCTTGAAGACATCAATGAATGGCGACTTCCTGAGATGACTCCTTACGAAACCTACACAATGGTCGCTATCGTTTCAATCGATCCTGGTGCACAGCTTCTAACTCGAAGTCTTGGACTAAAGGTTGTTTCAATGATGGGCGGTATGGAAGATGGTGGCGATCATGATGAGAGCGCTGCATGGGATGGAGACAGTCTCGATTCTAATGAGAAGATCATTACAGTCAGCCTCCGTGCTCCTGACTTAGAGGTTAGATCAGCACAACAAACCGGCGCTGCCTCAGCAGACGTTGGTGATTCGATTCCAATCCGAATTGAGATCGCAAACATTGGAAATGTTCATGCTACAAATATCGAAGTTATTCTTTGTGAATACGATGATGATGACATGAAGAGTGAAATTCGTAAGAACAACAACATGTGCGATGAAGACAGCATTGTCATGCGACAAGAAATTGGAGCTATTGACAAGCCTGATGATTCAATGAAAGAAGGTCGTGTTGTTGAATTATACATGCTTTACCCAGTCACTGCTGGTACTATGAATGTCTATGTCGTCGTCGACCCGGGCAACAATATCGTTGAAGCAAGTGAAGGAAACAACGTTGTCCGTATATCGGAAGAACTCGGGTCTTCAAATCCATTCTTCGATGTAGCAGGTGAAGTCGCAGGAAAGGTTGCACTACCGACCATGATTGTTCTTCTCACATTCGCACTCTTTGGTGTTCTCTTCCTTGTAGGAAAGGGACGCAGAGCGGATGTAAAAGATCGAATGGCAGAGCAGTCTTCACTGAAGTCTGTACTCGGTTCAGAAGAATCAGATTGAAGCTTAACCAAGCCACCAGCGTAGGCCAGGGTTGTCGTCAATGGCGACAACTTCACCAGACCTATCGGAACGCTGTCTCTCAACGAGTTCTCGTACACGAGTCATAACGGCTGAGATATCTTGCTCTGAAAGTTGTAACTCCTTTGCCATTAATCCAAGATCGGGTTGGATGGTTGGTGTTTCAATAAGTGCATGAACCATTGTTCGTTGTGAATAGTTTTCAAAATCTGAATCAACGGCAGCAGAAATACGTCCTCTGATTTGTTGATGTAGCGCAATCAGAGCGTCTCTCTGACGGTCTAATGTTTCAAGTTGGGTATTGAGTTGTTCAAGATGAAGCACCCCTTCAGTAACACTAATCTTCTTGCGTCCACTTACTTGTTCTGCAATAGGGACAACACTTGATGGTAGTTTTGAACTCAATCGAAGGGGTCCGCCAGATGGTAGTTTCCTCTTCTCTATTTTGAATAGGTCAGGGCCTAAGTCAATACGAAGTGAGAATGCTTCCTGAACTCGAAAGATGGTTCTGGGAGGTCCGCCTTTCTCACTCGCAACTTGCATCTTTTCAACGAAACCTCCGTTCTCTAACTCCCTCAAGTTCTTCATGATAGCCTGCTGACTAATTCCAATGAGTTCAGCCAACTGCATAGGGTAATGAGGTTCTCGAACAAGACGCTCGAGAATTAAGCGTCTGGTCTTATTTTGAAGAAGATTCAATGTCTTATCGAGGTCACCCATACTACTCAACCTGTAGTTACGTAGAGCCCCCCTCATTTGAACTCGTCGAAAAAATGCCAGTAGAAATCAGTCTTCATCCCATGACTGCCAATCTTGGTTCTCTGCTTTAGGTATCTTACGGCTTGGCTTATCGACTTGAATCGTAGTTGGTTTAGGAGAACGACTTGTAGAAACTGAACTTCCTGGAGAAGTAGGGAATGGATCTGGTACGACTTCTTCCTGGGGCGTTGAACCTGCTTCGACATCCCCTCTCATTAATGCGTAAACCTGCTCAGTAGTCAGCATACTTCCTGCAGCAACATGTTGCTGACCTCCCATTTGAGCCTGTGCATTCGTGCTTTTTGTGTCTACATATTCTCCAGTTCGAATGTCGAAGTCAAGCCCTTCGTTTGTTTCACTGTTCTGCTGATTGAGTTGTGTTTGAATGTTTTCTGGAGTATAATCCGTTAGAGGCATAAGGTTACCATCTGGTCCCATGACAACCATAACGTTCTTCTTTCGATTTTGAGAGAATGCTAGGAGCACTCCTGACAATGGGAGTAAGAGCACTCCGAGGCAACACAGCAGTCCTCCAGTAAGCAATGGGGTTGAAGAAAGAACACCGTCTTCCATACTGTCAATTGATGTCAACCAGATTGTTTCATTCTCACATTCACCATCACATTCAACCTGAAGAATGTAATCTCCTTTGGTCGGAACAATCCATGTACCTAGGGTCTCAAACTCTTGACCATCATTTGCCATTGCTTGCCAGTCGAGTTTGCACTTGGATTCACTAATCGGTTCGTTATTATCATACCCGTCAAGATCGTAAAGCGTAACATTTCCATCGAATCCTGTGCCATATGCTCTATAACAACCAGCATCGTTGATTTCAACGAGCTTCTGTCCTTCAGTTAGCGTATTTAGCTCGGAAACGTTATTGTCCCGAGGGTCGAGAATCTCATCCATAGTATCCATTTGAGATAGAAGCAGAACACTGCCAATAACCAAACTGAGCAATGATGCAATCAAGATTCGGAAGGGCCATCGGCTCTTCTTCTGCTGCTCCATATCCATGTCGAAGAATCACTCCTCAAAGAAGGCTCGCATTCTTTTATTAGTTCAAACCAAGTTCTGCTAATTTCTCAGGGAGATATGTATCGGTTACGAAATCGAGACCGTATTTTGCCAATGACTGCTGTTCAGCCTTCTTTCCGATTTCAAGCATCATATTGATCTGTTCTTGCCACCATCCATCTGCAAATCGAGGATCGGTTAGTTCAGCATTCAGCGCCTCAATATCTTTCTTTGAAAGATCATCGCTCGGTAAATCATAAGCGAGAATATCGTCCGCTGTAATTCCAAGATATGTTGATGATGGTGTAGCCAGATATTCAGATATGTGTGCGGTCTTAATTGCACCATAAGCGATTGACGCGAAGATTCTGAAAGACCATGGATCACCGTCAAGGAAGACAACTACGGGTAGATCCCATTCTTCACTCATCCTTTTCATGATTCTTCGAGTTGAACGAGCAGGCTGTCCTTTCAAGTGGAGTAAAGCACAATCGAAATCCTCATCAAATCCATTTTCAACCAATCGATCAAACATACCACCAGTCTCAATTGCCATGATGAATTTAACATCGTGTTCTAAGAATTCTATTTTCTCTTTCTCGACGTTGTATGGAACACCATACCCGCTGTCTCCAACATCGTCTCTTGCATTGATACGCATCCATTGCCCCTTGCGGTTTCGTTCTCGTAGTGTAATGTTACCAATCATTCTGGACCCATCTTCTTCAGGACGTAGTTTGAAATCTTCACGTAGACATCGCGTTACGATTTCTAAATCCTCAGCAAGATTGTTACTTTCATTTTGAGATTGGAATTTTCCAAGACCCCAACCTTCCGAAATATAGTACATTTCACGGAGAGTGGATGATTTACCATCTTCAATCATAGTATCAATGAATTCAATTACGTGCAATGCTCGTAGTAATTGCTTTGCAGAACCAAGGCTTGTAGCATCACGAATGGT
>JABGWN010000171.1 GCA_018645535.1 Methanobacteriota archaeon | reverse complement strand
CCTTGCACTTGGCGCTTCAATTGCTGCCTTCGCTGGCGCACTCTGGGCATGGAAACTATCCGGTTTCCAACCTTCCTTCATGTCACCTGCAAAGACAACCTTCCTTGTGTGGGCTGCTTTCATCATTGGCGGTGTTGGCAACAACAAGGGTATGCTCATTGGAGCATCGATTATCGTTCTCATGGAATTCGTATTCAACGTCTTAGTTGCCGCTCAAGGAAGTTCTGATCTTCCGCTTAATGAAGTGGCAGCAACGATGGACGGTTGGTTCAACTGGTTGGTTATGGAACAGGTTCAGGCTATGTGGATCTGCTTTGCAGTCATGGTCTTGGCCCACCTTGTCAAATGGGTTTCAGTTCGTGAAACCTTCTTCTGGTTGACAATCCTCTTCGCGTTAGCCTCGTTCTTCTTCGATGAGCGTTCTATTGAAGAAGTGTTCCCAACAGGAATCATCCGAGCAGGAATGGCGTACGTCAAGGTCTTGCTCGTTGGTGTTCTCATCGTATTCTCACTTCGATACAATCCGAAAGGTTTGCTTCCTGAAGTTCCTTTCAGGCCAGAGCATCCGAACGCAAGCAAGGGGGTTGAAGAACAATGAAGCCTCTTCTCTCCGTCAAAAACTTACGAATGGAGTTTGGTGGTCTTGTTGCTGTCAAGGATGTATCTTTTGAAGTCAAGAAAGGCGAGTTCATCGGCCTTATTGGTCCAAATGGATGTGGAAAATCAACGACGTTTAATTGCATCAGTGGCCTGTTGCAGCAAACTTCGGGAACGGTCGAAGTGTTTGGGAAAGATGTTTCCGACAAACGCCCCGACCAAATCCAAAAATTGGGAATGACTCGAACGTTCCAACACACTCGTCTCTGGAAAGACATGACCGTGATTGAGAACCTCTTGGTCCCTCCAAGAAAGCAATTTTCTCCAAATCCTTTCCTCTCGTTGTTCCGCGGTCGTTCAAGACCTTCGGAAAAGGAACGTCTTGCTGACGCATTTGCTGTCTTAGACCAACTCGAAGTACCTCACATGGCCCACAACATGGCCAGTGAACTCTCTGGTGGACAGAGTAAACTCGTTGACATTGGACGCTCGATGATGGGCAGTCCTGACCTCTTGCTGCTCGACGAACCGGTTGCTGGTGTCGCAGGCCCTCTTGCAATGAAAATATTCACCAATCTACGGGAACTGGTTGATACGACCGGAATTTCAGTTCTTGTGATTGAACACAACATGGATTTCATTCTCCGCCAGGGTGTTGACCGCATCGTTGTGATGAACGAAGGAGAAGTTCTCATGGTCGGAACTCCAGAAGAAGTAAAGTCGAATCGCGCTGTGATAGAAGCATATCTTGGTGGAGCGAGCGAAGGAGGCGAAGAAGAATGACCCGTTTACTCGATGTCAAAGGCCTAACTGCCGGATACGGTAGTGTGCAGATTCTGTATGGAATTGACCTGCATGTCGATGAGGGGGAGTTTGTCACCATAATTGGCCCGAACGGCTGTGGAAAATCGACGTTCATCAAGGCCTTGTTCGGAATTGCCACCTACTATGACGGCGATGTGTCGTATGCTGGTGAGTCGATTGAGAAGCTTCGAACCGACCAATTGGTCAACAAAGGAATTGCTTACGTCCCTCAAGTCAACAACGTCTTCCCAACGCTATCGGTTGAAGAAAACCTACAGATGGGCGGAAACGCATTACCGAATCGAGTTTTAAAAGAACGCATTGAGCGGGCCCTCAACATGTTTCCCGACCTTCGTTCCCGTGAGCATGACCTTGCAGCATCCCTTTCCGGTGGAGAGCGACAAATGCTAGCGATCTCTCGAGCTCTCATTTCAGACCCTTCATTCTTGTTGCTTGATGAGCCAACAGCAGCCCTCTCTCCATTGTACCAACAACAGATTATCGAACGAATTGATAACTTACGTAAGGAAGGGATCACCGTTCTTATCGTCGAACAAAACGCTCGATTGAGCCTTGCTCGTTCCGACCGTGGCTACATCTTTGCCAACGGTAAAGTGGTTCACACCGGCGATGCTGATTTCATCTTGAACGACCCTGAAATTGGTGAATACTTCTTAGGTTCGCACGACGATTAAACTTCATAAAAATTCCAAAGCGATGAGCGCTTCACGAATATACAGGATTCCACTCAAAACAATAGCGACAAGTATGCCTTTACGGATGCGTTCTGACTTCCACTTCTTGAGCCACCGTTTACCAAGTTTGACTCCAAATACCGCTGCTAGAACGAGCCCTAAGATGAGCCAGCCGGCTTCAAGAATCTGCCATCCTTCAAGGGCTACATACACGGGTATCCTTGTCAGATCTACAACCAGAGCAAGGACAGCTGCTGTGGCAGCATATTCTGCCTTGTCAGG
>JABGWN010000020.1 GCA_018645535.1 Methanobacteriota archaeon | reverse complement strand
GAGTATGTACACAAATCCGGCAAACGGATGACGGAAAGGGGTTAATGCAGGGAACTGTTTGGCTTGGATTCGCGGGGTGGAATGATGGGAGTAAAACTGGGACCTGCTGGCGTACCTTTGTCATGCAAAGGGCGTACAATTGTTGAAGGAATGGATGACATCATAGCCCTTGGTCTTGAGACCATGGAAGCACAAACAGTTCGACTCATTCAACCTCAACATTTCGAGCAATATTGGCAAGCAGGAGTTCTTGCGAACAAAGCCGACTTTGAAATGAACATTCACGGACCATATTATGCTGAACTCCTCGGAGATCGAGTTGCGCGTGGACGCTCTCTTGCCAAGATTGAATCAACACTCCAAGCCGCTCGAACAATCAATGCACGTCACATCACTCTGCATACTGGACACTACGGCGATTTCGGACGAGGGACCGCTGCGAATGAACAAGTTGCGAACATCTTTTCCAGCGTTGTACAGCGAGTTCATGACATCTGGCATGATGATGAAGATGAATTCCCCGTATTCCCATGGATTAAAGACGGCACGCCGTCAAAGATTGGTGTTGAAACATCGGGACGGCAAGAATTGTGGGGAAGTCTCGAAGAAGTTCTCGAAGTGGTTAATCACGTCGAAGGAACAATCCCTGTTCTCAACATCGCACACATTCACGCTCGTGGTCATGGTCGAATGAAGACCTCAGAAGATTATGGCGAATTGTTTGACATGGTTCGCGAGTCCATCGGTACAAAGGAATTCTATTGTCACTTTTCTGGAGTCGAACACCGAACTGGAAATGCAATGCACTACACGCAAATCAAAAAGTCTGATCTGAACTTTGAACCTCTTGCTGAATTCATTGTTGAAGATGGAGGATGGTTGGATATCACCCTCATTTCAGATTCACCGCTTCTTGAACACGATGCCATGTACATGCTTCAGAATATCGACAAAGCCAAGCACAGACAGCTTGAACGAAAGGCACGAGAAGACCGTCGAAGAGCACTTGCTGCTCAAACTGGAACCTCTGTTGAAGATATTCAGCGTCGGGAAGAAGAAATGGCGCAACTTCGTCAAGGTGACGTTACGGAACCTCTAGCAGAAGAACCAGTTGTTGTACCTGTTAAGGAAGATAAAAAGCCAGAAAAGAAGCCTGCTAAGGCTGCATCCAAGAAAAAGAATGCAAAGGCAGAAGAGATTTCTTTTGAAGAAGACGATGATGAAGATTTATTCTGATTCGGTGACTTCCTTTCGGTAAGGAAACCAATTCTTTGACCTCATACGTAGGCAATGCACATAAGTGCAAGAATACCGAGGATTCAACTCATGGCACATATCGCAGTTTTAGGATTAGGTAATTGGGGAACAGCAATTGCGCGGCTTTGGCTACTTGAAGGGCATAATGTGAAAGGCTGGACAATCGAACAAGAAGTGTACGAGTCTATCATGATGGATGGTGTAAATCGAAAATATCTTCCAGACCAATCAGTCGAGGGGTTAGATGTGACTATGCATCTAGAAGAAGCAATGGACGGTGTAGAAATCGTTGTTCTTGCAATTCCATCTTCTGTGATTCTCAACGTTGTAACTGACATCATACCACATCTAAGACCAGGCCATGTTCTTCTCGACTTAGCAAAAGGACTTGCTCCAGGCAAGCGTCTCATCTCTGAAGCCATTCATGAAGCACTTCGCGAAGCTGGTTGTTCAAACCCTCTGGCAGTGCTTACTGGACCAACCATTGCCCCAGAAGCTGCAAGTGGTGTCATGACGACTGCTCTTGTAGCCTCGGAAGATGTTTCAGTTGCAAAACGATTAGCAGAAACACTCTCCACACCAACACTTCTGCTTCATGCTGCTTCCGATCCAGAGGGTGCTGAATTGTGGGGCGCATTCAAGAACGTCGTCGCTCTTGCTTGCGGACTTGTTGATGGTTTGAAGACAATTGGGACACTTGGTGGAGACAATCTCAAAGCTGCTATCTTTAGCGCTGGATTCAAAGAAGGATGTATCCTATTACCGCTCCTTGGAGCAAAAGCAGAGGTAGCATTCGGACCTGCGGGTCTTGGAGACATGTACGTTACATCAACCTCTCCGTTTGGCAGAAACCGGTCAATGGGAGAAAAACTTGGAACCGGCCTATCACTCGAGGAAGCCCTCGAAGAGATGACTATGGTTGCAGAAGGCGTTCGTGCTGCTCGTATGTTCAGAGATCGAGCAATTGATCAATCGATTGACATTCCATTTACAAAAGCGCTAAACACCCTTCTTGATGGAGATATCGATGCAGAAGAATGCTGTCGTAGAATGGTTCTCTTGGGCTAATGTCTAGTTTGAGAATTTGTTGAATAAGGCAATTGTTCAAAGTTCATTACTTTCCTCAGGGCCGATTTCCTCATATGTTGGAAGTTTATGCTCTGTACATGGCAGATGACCAGAGCACCGATTTGGATGAATTCGAGACGGGTCTCTTAACATGGCTGGTTGAATCAGAGTTCCATATCGAGCCGTGGTCAACGTCGAAGGCTGCTAAAGCATTCATGGTTGATGAAGACACAATATACGAGGCTGTAGCCTCGCTTTCTCGTAAAGTTCCTAACAGAATTCAAATCTTTTACAAGAATGGTGCATTGCACATTGCAGCGGATTGAATCACTCAACATCATTTGAAGCACTACGCTTCTTCCATATTTTGATCATGCCTCTCAACCACGTTGGTCGGCGTACGTCTCCTTCATCGGTGACGAAAGAACGAATCATTAACGAGAGTAAGTCAATGACAACTACGACAAAGAAGATAATGATCAGGAGTGCTAGAACTTTGTCGTATTGTAAAAACTTCAGGTAAGTTGTGATGTAATATCCAATTCCACCTGCACCTACAATTCCGATGACTGTACCGTGACGAACGTTGTATTCAAACATGAACATCAACTGACTCAAGAGATGATTCCCCGTTTCGGGAATCACTACAGAAACAACCGTGCTTGGATGCGATAGGCCCATTGCTCGACTTACTTCCAAACAATCACTCGGCATGCCTTCATAGGCTTCATACTGCAACTTACCAAGGTACCCAATCGTGTAGAAGGTCATTGCTAGAACACCTGCTAATGGGCCAAATCCTATGACAATGACAAAGAGAATAGCCCAAATAAGGGACGGAAGACTTCTTGTTGCTGCAAGAATGAATCTGAACGGAAGTGCGACATAGAGAGGCACAAGATTTCGAGCCGCCAGTGATGAAAGGCAAAGAGCTCCAATGAAACCAAGCATTGTTGAAACGAAGGCAATCTTGATGGTCTCCATCATTCCAAGATAACCTACTGAACAGAATATTTCGATTTCATTTTCACAAACTGGATAGGATTGTGCTTCTAGAACAGACCAATTTGGAGGCCACATACTTTCTTCCACGAAGATGACAAGATTGTCCATCCCTCCTTCGAGTCTTCCCCAATCATCTACGAGATCATTGAGGACAAGCCATGCAAGGAAGAGCAGGGAGAGGACTGCAAGAATCCATCCGCCTCTCATTCTTCTTCCTCCATATATTGCTCCCGCCAGCTTGATTCATCTATATCCATCCATTCTTCCAATGAGTAATCATGTAGATGATTATCCTTAATCAGCCAAATTCGAGTGGCGAATAATCGGACGTTCTCTTCATGGTGTTCAACCATGATGATCGAGGTTCCATCTTCGAGTAATGTTTGAACTGCCTTGATAACAACTTCCACATTTTGATGATCAAGTTCACTTAGAAACTCATCAGCAAGAAGAATTTGTGGCCGCTGAGCAAGAGCTCGAGCAGTCGCTACACGTCGGAGTTGTCCGCCGGAAAGGCGACGCACTGGTTCTTTCAGTTTGTCTTCAATTCCAAGAGCTTTGGCTGCTTCTTCGACGCGAGTTTTACGTTCCTCAAACATTGTTCTTGAGAACGGAACACCCGCCTTTGCTCCAAGATTGACATTGTGGCGAACACTCGCGTGACGAACCAAACCAAGTCGTTGAGGAATGTAACCTAATCCACCTTTTTTCTTAGTATGGAGTGTTACTTCCCCTTTAAGAGGTTCAACAAGTCCTGCAATTGTCCGGATCAACGTGGTCTTACCTATTCCAGAAGGGCCGAGCACAGCGATGATTTCACCAGGAAGGACTCGGGCAATGACGTTATTGACTAATGCGTCGTTGTAACCAATGTCTACGTTTTTCAACTCTAACACTGGTTGCTGTATTGACATTCGACTCCCCCCTATTCTGTAGCCGAATGCATCTTTTTATTCAATAACGTGGAACTTATTCAGACCTACGATTAAGCCTCAATTTCGTACTTTGTATCAAAGTATGTCGAGATACCTGGGATAGAACCGATGAGGTTGCCATAGATTCCCATGTGCTCTTGTGTATTTACTTCAACCAATCCGCCTGTATTGAGGATGTTAGCGAGGATTTGATCGCCGCATTCTCCTTTCGACTGATTTGAATCCACAACGTGTGTATTGACATCATAGCATCCAGTGACTGTCTGGCCCATCATTGGATAATCTTCGACGTACATTTCACTGTTCAGAGAAAGAAGTGCGTTAAGAATTGCAGTCCGTGTCTGAACATCGATTTTGTCAGGATTGTACATAACTGGATGGGATGGTGCTGATCCATATGATGGAAGCAAAATGTATTCCTCTTCTGCAAGACACCAGTCTTCATTATCTGAAGCGTTGTCGTTCCCACAGTATCCAGGGATTGTTGAATCCTTAACGAATGCTACATCACCAGCTCCTTCAGACAAACAACGAACTGCTCCTGAGTAGGAGTAGTACGGTGTTCCAGAGTCAGGAATGCTCGCATCATCGTTGAAAAAGGAGTTGATTGTTGAACGCAAGGATTCGATATCATCTTGTGAACCAACAACTGGAGCATATCCTTCAGAGATAAGGAAGCCCATAGGAAGCAGCATTCCTGCCGACTTGAGCCATCCTGTGTGACATGATGTCTTTCCTTCCAGCATTGCAAACGGATCTGTTGAATCATCTCCGTCTAGATAAGCGTTAGCGATGTCACTTCCATTTTTGACAACAGCATGTGCATCGTAGTATGTTCGGCCATCAGACTTGGTGTCAGCAGCCATTGCCGCTAGACCGTATTCTTGCCAGCCCATCCATGCAGCACCGCCATCCATGAATGCAATATCTGCATTTCCAAAGCGAAGTGCTTCGATGATTGCTCCTTCTGAAGTAACTGGGTACAGAGTTACTGTGACACCTGTTTCTTCAGCGATGTAATCAGCAAGAAGTTGGGGGTTCATGTCCACGTCGGTATAGTCATCCTTTATTTCGAATGCAATTCTGATATTAGAAACAGTTGGGCTCACAGTATCTGTAATGCTGTATTTGGTGCCAAAGTACGATTCAATTCCTGGAACATCTTGTACAAGAGCGCCATACGATGAAAGGTGATCTGCAGCAGTGGTCTTTACGATAGAAGGTGTGTTCAGAACAGAGGTAAGAATTGATTCTCCCTCTGTTGAATCCTTCATGGCAACTAAAGCATCTTGAATCAATGTGACTTTTCCGCTGTCAAGAAGTTCAGGATTGTACATGACTGGGTGAGATGGCGCTTGACCATAGGATGGCAAGAGAATATACTCATCCGATGAGAGACACCAGTCTTCGTTTGTCAGTGCATCTGTATTTGCACAATAGGATGCAACTGTTGAATCCTTAACGAAAGCTACGTCGCCTGCGCCTTCTGATAGACAGCGAAGTGCTCCAGAGTAGGAATAGTAAGGCGTTCCCGAGTCAGGTATGCTCGCATCTTCACTGAAGTAGTTGAGAATTGTTGAACGAACGGATTCGATGTCATCAGAATCACCGATAACATTTGCATATCCATTTCCGATAAGATGTCCCATCGGAAGAAGCATTCCAGCAGACTTTAGCCAGCCAGTGTGGCAAGATGTCTTTCCTGCAAGAAGTGAGAAAGGATCTGTAGAATCATCGCTATCGAGACTGGCTAAAGCCATCTCGGAGTCTTTCAGAACAACCGCATGGGCATCGTAGTAGGTACGGCCATCGCTCTTTTGGTCAGCTGCAAGGGCATCAAGACCATATTGCTGCCATCCAATCCAGGCAGCAGCACCGTCCATGAATGCAATATCAGCGTTTCCAAATCGTAGTGCTTGAAGAGTTGCCCCTTCAGAATCGATTGGATACAATTCAACATTCATGTCGAGAGTATCTGCCAAGTAATCAGCAAATCGTTGTGGGTTTTCGTCAACATTTGTGTAATCATCTTTCAAGCTGAAAGCGATGGTCAATGTTTCTTTATCATCATCATCATCATTGCCGATACAACCGGCAACAGAGGCAATCAGAATCAAAAAGGCTAGCAGTAGTGGTTTTTTAGTGTTAGGTCGCATGTAGAGGCTCTCCGTTTTCGGCCCCCCTAAAAATAGAATGTACATAAAGTTTCGTGAGCCCTAAACTTCTGATTCCAGCCAAGTTGAAACAATTGTTTCAGCGAATGGATCAGATGAAATAGCATCATGGAATACCGGTCGTACAATGACTACTAAGTCAAGCACTCCGCCCCATCCAGCCTCTCCAGCAATGACGACTTCTCCAATTTTTGTTCCGTCGGAGTTCGTACCTGATGTGGCAAGACAATCATACACCCAGACGTTCATTTTGACATCTCCCGAAGAAGGCCGGAACGTGTGTTCCTGCGCCTCGCCTCTTTGCTCCAGTTTGAATTCATCACTGTCGATTCGAATAAAGGATATTCGCTCGTCTACGATATCGATTGCCTGCCGCATTCGTTCATTCTCTAGGCCTAAAAATGAGGAGATTGCTACAGAAGACTCAACTTGACTAAACGTCCCAAACTGATGAGGCGTACGTATACGCAGGCTTTGAACGACTTCAAAATTTGAGGCGTCTAAGTCATCAACAAGAATCCAAGTATATTGTTCACTTGCAGGCCATGCTGGAGCATACGGGTTCTCCTTTGCAAACGGTTCCCCCCATTCCTCTGGCGCACGTGGTTCATCACAGGGAATCAATCCTGATAGCCCGAGCATCAAAAATACAAAGAATACTGCAATAAGTCGTTCATTTCGATATTCTTTCCAATCTATTCGGCCTGCTGGACTTACAACTGACAATGTGAAGATGATCGGTATAAGGACAAAGAGACCGTATGGGACCAGCCACAAAGCAGCAATACCTACGAGAGTAAAATAGGAGGTTTTCGAACCGAGGAATTGCTCGAACGTTTCTGCATCCTCTCCTTTCCTCCATCGATGAAGGCCGTAACTTATCGGCACAGATAGAAAAATGAAGAAGAAGCCAACAACGCTTGAAGCCAACCCCATGAATTCAGATTCACTCCCTCCATGATATGTATTTGGGAACATCAATGGAAAAACAAAGCATTTGAGTGAGGTGACGGGATAGCCATAGCATGGGAGACATGGATGTGATGGAGTTTTCATCCGTCAAGTTCCGTCATAAAGTACCGGCTCCAAAATGGTTCAACCCTTTCAAAAAGCAACACGGTGCTGGGATAGCAGAACTCGATTTAACCTTACAAAGCGGCCAAATCGTCGGCCTTGTAGGTACAAATGGTGCTGGAAAAACGACGCTTCTTCGGATGATGAGTGGAGTCTTGCCTATTGAATCTGGTAATGTTAGTGCCAATGGGAAGGTTCTATCCAGCCAGGAATTACGAAGACGCGTTGGATTTATGCCAGAACACGTACGCTGGTCTGGCCACGAAACGGTTCAACAAACGCTTGTTGAGTTTGCTTTACTACGAGGTTGTTCGAAAGATTCAGCTTTAGAAATAATTAATGTCATTGGGCTAAAGAATAGAGCATCATCTGCTCTGGATTCACTTAGTCAAGGAATGAGACAACGACTTTCACTTGGCATTGCTCTGCTTGGGACCCCAGATGTTCTCGTTTTGGATGAGCCTTTCAATGGGATGGATCCTGTTGCAATTGAGGCGTTCAAGCGTCTGCTTCAGTCACTCGCTCGAAAGGGAATTGCAGTTGTGGTATCGAGTCATCATCTATTCGAATTAGACCAACTCATTGACACACTCGCATTGCTTCATCGCGGCCAGTTAGTTGCCCATGGGACAACGGTTTCGATTCAAGAAAAATTAGGCTTTAAGCAACTCACAGAGGTATGCTTAGACTCAGAATTACCGAAGAAACTTGTTCAAGGTCTCGAAATATTGGAACATTCTTCAACTGATAACACTCACCATATGATATTGCAAAATGCTCCTTTGAATTTGCTAAAAGACATCGTAAAGTCAGGAATTGGCGTCATAACATGGAGAGAAATCCAACCATCGTTAATCGAGTTACTTTGTGCTGCGACCGGACTCGATCGGCAAAGTATAGGCATGGATGTAGAAAACAGTGCGTGGCTGCCTATGCGTACATTGCAGGAGGAAGAAGAATGACGCCTTCATCTCGAATGTGGAAACTTATCATGGGTGTATTCCGTAGGCGATTCCTATCAACTCGAATGTTGATCATGTTACCTATTCTGTTCCTTTTCATTCCTGGTATGGCGTGGGGTTTCTCAGACCCTAACATTCAATTGCCAGCGGATCAGGTTCCTGAGACCGCAGCAGAGACGATGTTCTTGGCAAGTATTGGTATTGTGTTCGCTGGAACAATGGCTGCAGTTCTATTAGCACACGATGGTATTAGCAAGGACAGGCAAAGCGGTGTTCTTGAGCTACGACTATCTCAACCAATGCCGCGATGGAGACAATCGATGATTCTCGTGATTGGGAACTGGGCAAGTATCGCAGTTCCAGTAACAGTCCTGATGCTCATTTCGATGTGGCTCGTTGGTTATCGAAGCGACATGTGGATATCCGCTGGTGATTCTATTGTCTTCGTTGTGGCTGCTTGGCTTGTACTTCTATGGTACACGGTCTTTGCTCTACTCGCATCAAGTTTAGCTAAAGAACAAGGTTCTGCAATTGCGTTCTCGATTGGACTTTGGTTCCTTTTCACCTTGCTATGGGTATTGTTTACGACCCTCATTGCTGCTCTAAATGGCGTTGCTGTTGGTGAATCTAAAGATGCTTCCTATTCTGTTTTCGAAGGACGTTTGGATCTATTATCCCCTAACGGAGTGTACCATCATTTGCTTGAAACCCGATTGGAGGATGTCAACAGAGGTGTTTCGTCTACAGGAGTCGTTATGGCAGCATTAGCGTGGACAGTTTTCCCATTATTATGGTTCACACGACGTATCAAACGTCTCGTACCGTGATGTTTTCTAACCAAGACTTCATGAATAGAGTCGTACTCGTCTCGTCATGATTCCCGTACTCGTGATGCTCTTGCTGGCAATTCTCACGCCTTCAATAGAGACTTCAACATTGGAAAACGAGGCCCAACCACAAGCGACATCTGGGCGACAAGGAAGCCTCGATGTCGATTGCAGTGGCCTTACATTTGAAGACCTCTTTGAGTATGATTTCGCCCTCTTCAACCTTGACATCAATGATGACTGGGCAACTGGCGCCATGGATGCGCAAGCATGGGTAAACGGAAGTAAGTCGGCTGTTGTTCGTGACAATCTCGATGGATTGTTTGAAGGAGTTCCCGGTGGCGCAGATGACTGGATGTCAACGGATGAAAGAGAAGCAGTACGTTCAATCGGACCGAAGTGCATTGCAGACATGGAAACTCGCCTTGGGATTCGTGAAGGTATCGCTCACCGAGGAAGTGTTGACTGGAATGATCTTGAATTCGTTGAAGATGGAATTGCTCTAGATGAGGTCAACCTTGTTCCTGAAGACCACCCCCAGGAACGTTCTTGCAGCAGCGCACTTTCCGATCCTGGATGTAAAGAAGTTCCTGTTACTGTAACAGACGATTTAGAAATCCTCCTTTTGACCAAGGCAGGAGAAAGTAATAACGTTCAGTTCGATCAACTCCCAAATCAGGGTAGTTCAAACTTCACTCTTGCTATGAACATTACAAACATTACCGATGCTCGACTCGTTTTGACCTTCCCTGTTGAACAAGGACTCAGAGTAGCAGAAATGGGATTCTACGATGATGGTGTCATGCAAGATGAACTTGCAGCCCCAGTCAGCGAATTCTTGCCAGATGGTCGCCTACGAATAGTAGCAGATGTCGATTACCCGCTCGGTTCATATCCAATGGTTCGAAATTTATTTATTGATTTCACAACAATGGCACCTTTCACAAATGAGGCTCCTGTTTGGTCATCGATAGCACCTTCTGAAGGAACCATCATCCCCCTCGGCATTACCAACGGGGAAGAACTTGCTTCAACTGAAGCTGGCACATGGGTTATTGACGAAAGTGGATGGAACCTACGATGTAATTTCAGTGCGCTCGACCAATACGATGGATGGTCTGTCCGCATGGACGAGGATGCTTCTTTATTCGTTACAGCAGGTGGAGAATCCGCTTCTGCTCAATGTGCTGGAGTTGATGCATTTGGTGCAGAGACTTCAGAACATCGAAATTATACCTTTGGAAGAGTTCTGACAGCCACAGGAGCAATCTCTGCTCAAGGAGATACGATTACCTTCTCTCCAAGTGCAACTGATCTCGTGTCTTCTCTTACTGTAACCGCACATGCACACCAGGATCAAAGCATGGGACCTTCTGTTACAGAAGTAGTTAGTACCCAAGGTGCAGTCATGGACTTGTCCCTGACAGGAATGAGTCCAGGAGAGGTGATGGTCATGGGGACTGCAACCGCCCAAGGGATGCTTGATTACACCTTTATGATGGACTTTGACATTGAAAAAGAAAACACGCCCCCAACAATTTCAATTGAAACGAATCTACAAGGTCAAGAAGCAGAATGGGAACTCGATGGATTGAAGTTTACACTCACAGGGAACGTCATTGATCCAGATGGACAAGATGTAACTCTTACACTTGTGATATGTGATGGACAAACAACAAATTTTGACCGTCAGAACCTCGCTTGGGAGATTCAAGTATCAATCGCCAATTGTATCCAAAATGATGTCCAGTCACCATACACTGTAGATGTTAAGGCAACTGATGAATCAGGAGATACGACAACACTCACAATACAAGTTGTAGATCCAAATGCAGGTGCTGTTGATAACAATGGAAATGAGAACACGGAATCCGATGACGGAGAAAGTTCAGGAATCTTACCTGCACCGGGACTAATCGCAACACTGCTCATTGGTTTAGTGGCCGCAGGATGGGTCTCTGGACGTAAAGACTGACCAACAGTATGAAACATAGTGTGTCGCCACGTCGGAGTTGAGAGCCATGTTTAGAGGTGTAGTTGACCGCGCAAGTCACGAATTAGGTCTGCTGGTAACGTTCAGTGGATCATCGCCCGCATTGGGCTCAATTATTGTTCGAGAGGAAGATGGACACTACATCGGAAAAGTCGATTCTGTTCTCGGTTCAACCGAGTCCCCTCTCGTTCATGTTGCGCACCTCGATCGAAAGCAAGAGAATAACCAATTCATTGGCTCAACCGTGACTGTACGAGCGAAGAAGGAACGTGAAGAACGTGCTCCTCGTCGTGAATTCAGAGAAGAACGCCCTAGCCGTGACCGAGAACGTTCCTTCGATCGAAGAGACAACAATTCCCGTGGAAGAAATGACCAAGAACGAACCGACTGGCTTTGTGCATCCTGTGGAAACGATAATTTCGCTTTCAGAACTGAGTGCAATAGTTGTGGAAAATCAAAGCGAGGTAACGTTCAGGAACGTGGCAGCTCTTTCAGAAACGATCGTGGCGGTCGTAGAGATGACCGTGGCGGACGTAGAGATGACCGTGGCGGACGTGACGACCGAAGACCTCGCAATCAAGAACAACATAATCGAAATGACTGGATTTGTCCTTCATGTAAGAACGACAACTTCTCATTCAGAACTGAATGTAACCAATGTGGAAAACCTCGACCGGGAGGAGACTCTCGAGGAGGGGATTCCCGTGGAGGACGTGGAGGCGACCGAAGAGGTGGCTACAGCGGCGGACGAGACGGTGACCGTGGAGGACGTGGAGGAAATGACCGTTCAGATGAACAATATCGAAAGGCTCGTGGAAAACGACCAGGTCATGCTCACAATCGACCACCTAAAGAAATCGAGCCCCGTAGATATCAACGACGCAATGACGATGACAATTAAGGTGAAAATATGACTGCTGAGTCGAGTTATTTAGATGCCATTGAAGCTCTTGAAGAAGACAATCGTGAACTGGCACTTGAACATGCTCGGAAAGCGGTCAAGATTGATCCGGAACATGTTGATGCATGGCGAGTCATATCTGATGCTTCACTTCCTGGTATGCGACTTCAACCAACATTGAAGCAAGCAGCACAATCCCTAGCAGCAGCCAAGAAAGTTGTTGCATTACAACCAGATGATTTAGGAATGTGGGTTCGAGGTGGACGCCTCCTATCCGATGAACTTGGATTATACATGGAAGCCTTGCAATGGTGGCAAGACGCACGACATCATGCTCCTGATGAGGTTACGCCTATTGTTGAGCAATCAGCCATACTCGCTGACATGGGGTTATATGGAGAAGCAACTGAACGCTTACAATCAATATTTGATGAAAATATGGATTTAGCAACAACCCAATACTCAAGAGTTGCACGTTTACATCAAATGTGTCAACTTGCGAGTCAACAAGATCCCCGTGAGCATTTCAAACCCTGGGAAAAGCATCACGATGGATGGGCTGCGATTACCCTTCGAATGAACAAAGCTCCAATCAGTGAATCGAAGATATTCCTTCTCATCTCTACACCGCTTCTCATGCTTGAAGTGCTTATGGCTCCACAGGTATTTGGCTCAGGTTTGGGAGGCTTTTGTCTAACCTCATTACTCATCTTGTTTACAGTAATATTGGGCATGAGAATTAGCCGTCGATGGTTCCAACGACTTAACCGACCTGCATTCAACCTTCTTCGAGCGATGGATTTTGAGACATCTACAGGTTATGTCGTGATTCCTGAGGAAACACGTATCTCAAAATTGTTTATGTTTATCTTAAGCAGAAGGCCTCCTGCATTTCAAGAACGTATGTTGAAGATTGTAGACGCTGGAGAGAAACTCAAGGGCGATTGGAAGCCTATTTTACCAGATTTCAGTTCTCACATCTCTGAAGATGATGAGCCATTCTGGAATCAAGATGAAAAGGAATTAACTTCCTTTGAAGAAGAGTGAATCTTCTTCATGTTCCTGCAGTATAATCATCCTTGTAATCGATTTGTTCTTGCGTAAGTTCGTCGATTGTGAAACCAAGTGTTTCCAATTTGGTTGTTGCCAATGCTTGATCTTGTTCTAGAGTAATGTCATAGACGAGATTATCCATAGATTCGGATTCCTTTGCAAGACGACAAAGAGAAAGGAATTGGTTTGCAAAGGACATGTCCATGACTTCAGATGGGTGCCCTTCTGCTGCAGCAAGGTTTACCAATCGTCCACGAGCCAAGAGGAAGATTTTGTTACCGTTTGGCATTGTAAACTCTTCATTGTCTCGACGGATTGTTCGAACAGATTTCGCTGTTGATTCAAGTGCTTCTACTGCAATTTCACAATCGTAATGACCAGTATTTGCAACGATTGCACCGTCTTTCATTGTTGCGAAATGGCGCTCTACGATGATGTCTTTCATTCCAGTTGCAGTACAGAAGATATCGCCGATAAGAGCTGCTTCATCCATTGTCATGACACGGTATCCGTCCATAATTGCTCTGAGAGCCGGAAGTGGATCGACTTCTGTGATGACGACATTTGCTCCTAAGCCACGTGCTCTCATAGCCACGCCTTTTCCACAGTGGCCATAACCAGCAACAACCATCGTCTTGCCTGCAACGAGTACAGACGTAGCACGAAGGATACCATCGAGTGTGGATTGACCTGTTCCGTAAACGTTGTCAAAATCCCACTTTGTGATTGCATCATTAACTGCAAGAACAGGATACTTCAGGTCGCCTGCAGCAGCCATTGCTCGCAATCGATGAACGCCGGTTGTTGTCTCTTCAGTACCCCCAAGTACACCTGGAGCGTATTCTGAACGTTCTCCGTGAACACGGACAATCAGATCTGCACCATCATCAAGGGTAAGATTTGGCTTGAATTCAAGAGTTTTATCGATGCACCAGTAGAAATCTTCGTTGCTTTGACCATGCCATGCATAGACCGAGTAACCTTCACGTGCAAGCCATGCTGCTACATCGTCTTGAGTGGATAGAGGATTGCATCCTGACCATGACAATTCTGCTCCAGCCGCTGCGATTGTTTCAATCAGAACTGCAGTTTCTTTGGTGACGTGAAGACATCCAGCAACACGCATACCAGCAAGTGGCTTTGTTCTCTCTGCTTCTTCTCTTAATGCTGCGAGAACAGGCATTCTTGCACGAGCCCAATCGACTCGAAGTGATCCTTCTTCAGCCATCTGAATATCTTTGACTGCATAGCCGTCCCCGGTATCTAGGTCTTCCATGGTTTATGGCGTGCGCCAGTGCCTTTTGAACCCATCTCTATGACCAGTGAGTCTGGAGTATGCGATCTACTGTTGCTGTTGTGCCTGAGCAGCATATTGCTGAGCATACTGGGATGCAGTTGCTTCATCATAGCCTTGAGCGACGAATTGTTGGAAGTATTGGTTGTAATACTGTGTATACAAGTCGTTACTTGCTGCAGCAGGTTGAGCAGCAGCAGGTTGTGACGCAGCAGTTTGACCCACATATTGAGCAGCATACTGGCGAGCAGTCTCTTCAGGATATCCTTGAGCAATCAGTTGTTGTACGTATTGCTCAGTCATATCTTGAGATTCACCGTAGCCAGCCGCAGCTGCACTGAGGTTGTCCACCTTGTCGGAGTTTCCGCCACCTCGGAGGAACAACAGAGTTACGCCACCCAAGAGGATGATTGAACCAATGATCGCAATGATGAGCATAAGACTGCTATCATCAGAGGATTCGGCTGAGTTAGTCTCGCCGATTGGTTCACTCCAAATTCCAGTTTCTGAATTGTATGACCATTCGCCATTCCAATCACAATCAGAGGTTGAAGCATTCCAAACGAACTCTGCACCAACGTCAGCGGCTTGTGCAGATTCATTAACGAGAACTCCACGGCATTGCTTGAGGTTGATGAGGACCATCTTGGTTAAGTCATCTGACCAGCGTTCGTCATCACCTTCGTAAACTCGAACCCAAATCTCAACAACTTCGCTGTTGTTACTGTAGAAGTTATCGATATCAAGGGATAATTCAAAGGATTCTGTATCTGAAAGAGCGACTGAACGAGCAAACTTGTTGTCTGTGATGAGGTTGTACTTCTCGATCGCAGATGCGGAGAAATCATCTCGAGAGAAGGATGCTTCGACGTATACTTCTCCAGTCTCAGAACCAGACAAGATTGTTCCAGTGATTGTGTAGGTAGATTCTGTTACACCAACGGATGTGTTCTCGAAGTTGTCATATTGGACCAATGGGATTTCGTCTCCATAGCCTTCTGGAACAACGACGAAGTACATTCTGTACTTGTCAGAGAACTTACCAGATGCATCATATACTCTCAATTCCATACGAATTTGAGATTCCGCAGTTCCTGAAGAGTCAACGGTTTCGTTTTGGAATCTGTACGTGAACATTCCATTGGAAGCTGCTGATTCTTCAAAGGTGTGACCTTCAAGATTGAAGGATGTGTCACCGTAAGGAGCATCGAAGAAGACCTTCCACTCGTAAGTAACAATTCCATTTGATCCATCGATTGCATCTGCGTCAGAGGATTGGCTTGCATCGAAGTTGACAACAAGTTCTCCATTCTCGTTAAGAATAAGGCGGTTTACATCCCATTCTGTGTTGGATACAGTCTTTGTACCGATGTATTCGATATTTTCGGAAGATTCGATGGTTACGTTTGCTTCAGGTGCGAACGCATCAGCAAGTACATCGTTTGTTTCAACGACGACAGAGATGATTCGAGAGTGTCCTGCCTCATCATGAAGCAGGAGGGTTACAGTCCATTGTTGACCTTGTAGACATCCTGTTGCTGAGGAGAGATCGACTTTACAGAAGGCTGCATTCGGAGAGGTGTCTGTGGTATGGTCTGTTCCGCTAGCCATTGTAGCAGCGTCCCAGTCAGTAGGCCCGTCAAGAATCCAATCGGTGGAAAGCGTTGCAAGCGTTGCAGAGGTGTAGCCAAAGTTGACTGTTGCGTCGCTCTTCATGTAGTGAGTTGCATAACCACCTGTTGATGGATCGATGTTTGGTGCATCGCCGTCAATGGTCAGTCCCAAATCTGTACCGAGTGAACCGAATCCTTCTGGATAAGGTGTCACTGAGAAGCCAAGCATATTGCCTAGAAGTGGGAATGTGGTACTGTCAGCGCGGGAAGAATAGGTTGCTACGTCGATGGTTGAAACAATCATTCCACCTTGGTAGTAACTGCAAGTCCCCATGATGACGTCCTTGCTGTTTGCATCAGTGCGCAGGAGACTCTGGAAGTATCCACCATCTTCCATGTATCCATTACAGACACCAGGAACATTTTGTGTGCTTACTGAATTTGTGTTGAGAACAGCTGTGGCAACAGTCCCGTCACCTTCGAATCCTTGGAAGGATGTTGTTGAAACATCATTCATGACTGGATGGTAAGGGTCTGCAATGTCGAGTCCCGTATAGGTAATCTTGGTTTCTGGTGTGTCTCGACTTTGGACATCCATTCCGAATGGAAGTCGACCGTTTAGGCCAACGTCAAGACCGTAGATTTGGCTACCTTGTGGGCCTAGATGGGCTTGAACGGTACCACCAGCAGACATGAATGATTCCAATGTTTGTCGGTTTGCAGTTGATCCAAGTTTCTGATAGTATCCACGTCCACCGCTTTCAACGTCCTTAGCAGCAATGTCATCTTGCCATGGCAAGAGTACCTTGTCGTAATGGGTGAGCCATCCACTGTCAAGATATGTGGTCCAGTCGTTAATGGAGTACTGGGTATAGGTCATTCCAAGAAGTTGCAAGTCTTGCTTAATTGTGGAGGTACGTGCTGTTGAATCACCAAGGATTGCAACATCGATGGTGTTTGCGAAGGTAGCATGGAAGTAACGTACGTTACCGCTTGGGTTTCCATTTGCAAGTTCTGCATGGAAACTGATGTTGTAATCGTGGCCATCTTGCCATGTGTTGAATGCTGGGAATGTCAAGTCAATCTTTTCGTTTGATGTCAAAGCAGTGGTTTGTGTACTGGATGATGCTTGATGAACTTGAGTTGAATCCGTTTCATCAAAGACTGTCATATAGAACATGTAATCGCCAGCGAGAACACCGTTTGTAGCCTTCATGTCCCATGAATGTGTCAGACTACCGTCAATCGGAAGAACACACGCATATGTTCCGTCATCTAAGCATCCAAGTGTTGTTGGCTTACCAAGTGTAATATCCACCGATTCAACATTGAAGATAACTTGTTCAATGTTGTTCGATTCACTCACTTCATTGTCGTTGTACCAGTTGGTTCCAATTGTTGTGTTGTCGAAGACCGTTTCTGCACGAATCATGTAGACTCCTGAGAAGAACTCGTGGCTTGCAAGAGTTGTTGTGTCGACTTCTTCTGCGTCAACATTGGTGCGGGTTGAGGTGTAACTCGCATCCTCGTAGAACGTAAATTCTTGCAAAGTGATGTTATTGAAAGCAACACCCTTGAAGCCGTCATTGATTCCGTTTCGACCATCATCGTCACTTTGGAACTCGAAGTTGATGTCAACAGAGGATCCTGACAGAGACATACATTCTCTGAACCATTGTGAACTATCTGCTGCAGTGTTGTTCAGAACGTACAAGTGAGTAAGATCGACGCTGCGGCTCAGAACAAGGTCATCCGAATTGAAGAAAACATTGTAATTACCGCCAGATCCATCAGTTGAAGCAGCGTCTCCTACGAAGTCGATTTCTGCCTGATTGATGGATTCAGAAGCATTTGTGAAACCATCACCGTTATCGTCGGTTCGACAAGTTCCATCTTCGTCATAATCGTTCCATTGTCCGAGTAGAATAGCGGAGTAAGAATCGCTTCCTCGTGTGTAATCGAAGTTAATCGAAGCGTAATCATTGATATCAACAATCGTTGTTCCGTCAACATCGATTCCGTAGAAGGTATCTGCATAGTATTCAAAGTTCAGTGATACGAAGTCTCCTGACATTGAAGTAAGGTCCACACCAGGTACTGTGAGAGTTTCATTCTCCCACAAGTCGCCGTAGCCGTTTACTGCTGTGTCACATGGGTGCCCGAACCAGTATGCATTGTTGTTGAAGAT
>JABGWN010000170.1 GCA_018645535.1 Methanobacteriota archaeon | reverse complement strand
CCTGAAAAACCACGCTGGTTTATGGTGGATATTGAGCCTGTTCAGGAACTCAAGGAAACTGTCTCTCTTGATTCTGTCCGGAATGAGCCTTCTCTTTCTGAAATGCCATTGATTAGGAGAGGTCAACGATTATCCATTCAACCTGTGCAGCAAAATGAATTTGAAACGATTTGTGCAATGGGTGGTCTAGACGCTGGAGAGTTTAACGGGTGATCACATGGCTGGAATTCCTTCCTCGAAGCGTGCATCAAACATTGAATATGCCATTCGCGATGTCGTTGTTCCTGCAACAGAACTTGAAGCACAGGGGCATTCGATTATCAAATTAAATATCGGCGATCCTATTGCGTATCCTGGTTTACCAACTCCACTTCACATGGTTGAGGCGTTCTCAACTGCACTATCTGAAGGAAGGAACGGATATTCGCCATCATATGGACTTCCTGAATTGCGAAGGGCGATTGCTCATGATGAATCTCAGAAAGGATGGGATGCTCAACCTAATGATGTCTATGTATGCCAGGGAGTGACTGAAGCTCTACAGATTGTGTTCCAGGCCACATTGGAAGAAGGTCACCAGGTTCTCGCTCCAGGCCCCCACTATCCTCCTTACATGGCTTATCCGCAGATGTATGGTGCTGAAACAATTGAATACGAACTACAACCTAACAATGGTTGGTCGTTAAATTTTGATGATATCGAATCTAAAATGAATGATAATGTACGATTATTTGTCCTCATCAATCCAAATAATCCAACTGGTTCAGTTGCAGATTCTAAAGACATAACACGATTGTTATCGATCCTATCAAATTGGCCTAATTGTATTCTTATTGCTGATGAGATCTATGATGGTCTTGATTTTTCTGGCCGACAGGTCAGTGCAGCAAGTTTATCGAAATCTGTGCCTGTAGTCACTATGAATGGGGTCTCAAAAGTGTACTATGCTCCTGGATGGAGGATTGGTTACATGGCAATCCATGACCCTATCTCTACATTGGTTGCGGTTCGCGATGGTATTGAACGAATTCTTCGGTCACGATTGTGTGCATCGACTCCCGCTCAACTTGGTTATCTCGCCGGACTTGAACAAGACCGCTCTTGGATGAAACACTACAGCGATACGGTCAAAGAACGTAGAGATGTTTGTCTTTCAAGAATCTCAAAAATTAAGGGACTAGAAGTTCAAAACCCTGAGGGAGCATTCTACATGTTCGTCAAATTAACTGATAAAAAATGGGCTGACGATGATAAATCGTTTGTTCTTCAGTTACTTCACGAGCAGCATGTGCTCGTAGTTCATGGTTCAGGATTTAGTTCTGAAAAAGGGAAAGGCCACTTCCGGTTGGTTTTCCTTCCCGACGTTGATACCCTAAACATCGCCTTTAATCGCATTGATTCCTTCTTGCAAAAACACAGAATAGCGTGAACAAAGACGGCGAAGTATTGATGTTTGATGAGTGCTCGGTATATTCATGCGAGGAATGAAATTAGCTCTTATTGGGCTTCTAATTTCACTCATCCCCTCTGCATCAGCTTCTTCAATTGCTTCCTCTGGAGATTTTGAAGTTTCATTTCTTTATCCGGTCTTAGTGGCCTTTATTGTTGCTGTTCTGTTATGGAAATTCTTTGTCCCCCGTCAGTTATCTGCATTGCAGGTTGCATTCGAAATTGATGATGATCTGTATGAAGTCCATCGTTTAACAAAAGGAGTTGATGATGCCAAAGACCTCCTACAACAAGGCCGTGTTGCATTTGGTGTTGGATTGTATATGATGGGCATGATGGGTGTCCTCGTATTGATCGGAGAATTAATTTTCAATGCAGACGTATACTTCGACCTGAATCTTTGGCTCATTGGTTTGTTTATTCTCATTCCAGTACTGATTTCTCCTTGGGAAACTCTCAATGCTCAATTAATTGGTAAAAATAAACTTCGGGTTGGGAGACATACAATTCGTACGGGTCTTAGAAGAATCATCACTCTTGCTGTGTTGGTTTCGTCTACGATTGCAACAGTGGTTTACGGCATGAACCTCAATGACGGGACAATTACACCAGTTTGGCTTGCTGCGGGTATGCTTGTTTTCATGGCTCCAACAATTCTCGCATATGGCCGAATTATGGGGGCTTCTTGGAACATGCTTCTCTTGAATAAGTGGAGAACTGCTAAGGGGCGAAGAAACCCCATTGATCCCGATCGACCATCATTCGTAAATCGACTTTTTTCCTTGGTCCTTGTTGTATTCCTCATAACAATGCCGATTACGGCTTTGAATGGAATCGTTACAGTATTCCATATCCTGGTCAATAATCCTGACAACACCGAGGATGTTCTGAATTACGGAGGTATCATTGGCCATTCTATTTATGAACGCATTGATATCATATCAGATATTTTATTCCATTGGGAATTCATCAAATCTGCGCCTCAATTCCTATCACTTTACCTCTCTCTAAACATTGCTATCGTTGGATTAGCATTCATTTTTGAATTGACAAGAAACTTAATTTTAGGAGGTCAAACATTTGGTGGAATGTTTGGAGTGACACTCGATACTCCTCGTGAGATACGAACCGAAGAATCTGCACAGGGACGTCAGTTAGCCTTTGCATTTGCAGGTTTTTCAGGGTATACGGTTTTACTTCTTGTACTGGTTTGTTACAAGGAGTTTGGAGATTTG
>JABGWN010000169.1 GCA_018645535.1 Methanobacteriota archaeon | reverse complement strand
CGCCCTGCTTCTCGCAGTGCCATCCATAGTGGTGAATTCTCCTCCATGGCACTCCGAACCATCGCAAGGCTTGAAGGATATCGGTTCAAGGAGTCTTTATGGGGAGAGTCTTTCGATTCATATCTCGACCGCTCCTTGCGGTTCAAGATTCTGAAAAGGCTCATGGGAGATCTTTGTTGATGCTCAGAGTTCTCGCATCTAATCCATTTACAAGATTCATACTACGGACGTTGTACAAACCAAATCACAATCTCCCTATCCGTCGATTTGGAATAGATTTCCAACACCCATTTGGGATAGCGGCAGGTATGGATAAACGTGCAGAAGCCCTCCGAGGGTGGGAATCAATTGGCCTTGGATTTTCAGAAATAGGGGGAATAACTATGCTCGAGCAAGATGGAAATCCCAAACCTAGAATGTTTCGTCATGGTGGAGACAGAGCCCTTGTAAACCGAATGGGATTTAATAATCCCGGAAGCGAAAAGGTCGCTCTGAGACTTAAGAAATCGAGAAAGAATGCCCGTAAAATTCCTGTTTGGGCCAATTTGGGTAAATCAAAACTCACTCCCCTATCAGAGGCGAAAGAAGATTATGCTACGACTCTGAGGAGATTATGGTGCGATATCGATTTGTTTGTCATCAATGTCTCATCACCCAACACCCCTGGATTACGAGATTTGCAACATGGAGATTACTTAACCAGTATAATCCAAGAATGTTTACTCGAGAACCAAAAATCTGCAGATATGTATGGTGGTAAACTCAAACCGATTTTAATTAAAATTGCACCTGATCTGTCCATTGCTGAACTCGAGCAGATTCTTGATGTCGCGACTGCAGAACATATCGATGGAATTGTAGCAACAAATACTACAGTGCAACGACCTAATGAAGTCGATAAAGCATACAAAGAAACTGGCGGGTGTTCCGGTACCCCACTTGGAGATCGTAGCACTGAATTGATTCATCATATTTTCAAATATACGAATGGCAAGCTCCCCATCGTGGGTGTCGGAGGGATTATGTCATCAGAAGATGCGTGGGAGAAAATTATCAATGGAGCATCTCTTCTTCAAGCGTATGCTGGATTTGTTTTTGAAGGTCCAGGTTTAACAAAAGAAATTGTTAATGGAATAAGAAGAAGACTCAGGGAATCCAAATTCACATCACTTGAAGAAGCAATCGGATCCTCTGTGGAACTCATTTGAAAGGCAGATATTGAAATAGGTACGGATTAAGGAGTGAATGAAAGCCATGTTGTCTTATCGAGTACGACTTATGCTCATTGGCGGTGTAATTACAATTGCCGTCCTGGGTACGATCTTTCTTCAGGCTCCTGAGCCCACACTAACAGTTGATGAATTACTCGATAATACTTCGGAACATATCGGTGATGGAGTCGCTGTTCGTGGAGAGATTATGGATGGTTCAATCGATGAAATGAATATGACATTTATTCTGGAGGGTTCCGATGGAACTATTCTTGTGGACTATTCCAATGCAGGTTCGATATCGAACGGTTTAGGTGATAATCGGACTGTATATGCAGAAGGTACATTCAAAGAAATCAACGGTAAATACGTTGTCGAAGCGGATATTATCAAGACTTCATGTCCTTCTAAATACGAAGAAGAAGCATAGATTGATTCATCGTTTGATTGAAATACACCTTCACGCAGGGTATCATGGGATAGGTGGGGAGCTAGGCGTACCCTGTACCACAAATCGTCTTTATGGTGGGCTGAATGCCTCAGGGCGGCGAAAGCGGCTTTTGGGTTCCTGTATGCGGACGTAGATGTCTCGCCCCTACATGATCCGGGTGTTGAGAACCGTTTCCGGAAGGAAACGGGGACCAAATAACCGGGGGAACAGGTCAGGCCGGGAACGGAGCATCCCTACCTGGGGCCATGGATGCTGTAGGGATTCGGGACGGAGGAAGTGTGCAGATTTGGCTCAAAAGTACGAGCGTCCACCTGAGGATTCCCACTCTATTTTAGATGTCAAACACAACATCGCAAAACCATCCAGGACCTTCAAATGAAGGAACTTCTGGCCATTGCGATGGCACTTCTTGGTATTCTTTTACTTCCATTACCAAAAGATCTTGACGTGTTACTGCCTTGATTTCAACTTCTTTTTTTACCAATTCAGATGAGACCCACAATACATGTGCCTGTAGATGGATGGAAGTTTCATCATTTTGAATACGAACCGTGCTTTCGACCATCCACTTTCGTTCAACTTCATCTTGATACAACACTTCTTCCAACCATTTGACTAGAAGAATACTATTCATTTCCTCATGTAGTGGTACCGTTACATTCCAAACAGAGGAATGATGAACAAGAGACCCGATCTTTCTTGCCGATTCTGAATCGATTAGATAATTCTGCATGCCATAAGATGTTTCCTCAAACAAACGTTCGAAGGATGAGGCAAAAGACCGTAGACCAATATCAGCGGTTGTTGGTCTTAGCCATGAACTCATATTTTCGCCTCAGCGCTTCGATACTTGGAGGCTCCAAGCGATTTCACCAATTCGATCAATCATATCGTCTAATCTTAATACAAATCGATCAGTTCTATCCGCAGTTAGAATACACTCGCTTGCCGCATTGGCTAATTGAGCAGTTTCGTCAACGGTTAATCCCAATGAAATGGCTGTTGCAACTGCAACAGCGGCAGCATCAATCAAACCTATCATTTGGCGAATATCTTCAAGCATACAAGGAACATGGACAGTATCTGCCCCCTTGGAATGTATTGTTACACCATCCTGACCTTCAAGAATCACAAGATGCTTCCAATCATTTGTTTCAAGTAACTTTATCGCTGCATCTGTTCCAGTGGGTGATCCTAATCTTCTTCTCATTAGTTCAAGACCCTTAGATTGAAACATAACCCAATCGACACCCTTTGTGCGATGTAGTCCCGTTAATTTAGGATCAGCAATAATAGGGACATTGTGTTCTTTCGCCGCTGAAATAAGTCGTGCAGCACCTTCATCATTTAGTACCCCCAATCCATAATCTGATAAAATCAAGCAAGAGGAGCCAGGCAGGGCATTAATCGTCTGTTCAATGAGCTTTTCTGATGCATGTTCTGGTATCGGATTTTCATCTTCAATATCCCAACGTAAGAGCAATTGTTCTCCGCGAATTAATCCTTCGCGTGCCCCTAATAATCGTGTTTTAACAGTCGTAATTCTATCTTCTAATACAGCGATACCTGATGTATCAACACCCTCTGCATCGAGCATATCCAATACTGCTAGACCAGGACCATCATCTCCAACAACCCCGTGGAGTTGACTGGAGAGGCCTAATGAATCAAGACCACGGGCAACGTGTGCTGCCGCCCCAACATCTTCATCTCTAGAGATTTCTTTCAGCACTGGGACAGGGGCTCTTGAATTCAGGTTATTGGCAAAACCATGAATGTAACAATCCATCATGATATCTCCTACGAGTAATACTTTAGATGGCTTTATGGATTTAAGATCATTTTCTAATTTTCGTAGTGCGTCGTGCACTCGTGCATCATCATCGTTCATTCCCATAATTTTCCCTCTTCAAATATCATCTTGTAGTTCTGCTAGAAGTGTAGCGTGATCTTGTTCCGAGATGTTCGTTTGTTGACGAAGCGTAGAAAGCATCGCTTCTTCGTCTCCAGTAATAATTCCATCAGATAATGCAGTACGTAAAACCGAACGGTAAGATGCAAGTTCCGGTGGTATGAATGGCTGCTTTTTAGCTTCATTAAGCAACCGTTCATGTGTTGCTATGTCTATGTCAAAAGCCACTTGAACGGTCTTTAGTAGGGCCTCTTCTTCATCATGGATTGCTCCATCAACAAGGGCTTGCCTCAACATATCAAGATAAATTTCTTCAGGAGGGGGCACGTTGATCTCCCGACGTGCTTCATTTGAAAGTCTACGGACACGTTCAGGATGCATTCCTAAAAAGTCAACGACTTCGTTAAGAAGTAACTGTTCATCTTTAGTTATTCGGCCATCTTCCCACGCACGTGCAAACATTCTGCGGACGAGAGCTTCTCCAGCTTGTGCATCAAGCGATGCTGCTCCTTCAGGATGAGATACTGGTGAAAGAACAGGGCTCTGATGATATGTTAAATTAACATCAATATGGGCTAATGTTTCAAGAGGTGAGATAGAGGATTTGAAAAATGAATCGAGTAATACTGTTTTACCATCTGTACGAATGGGGGTTTTTCCTAATTTTGTGAGTAGAGCGTTTGCTCGTTCTCTTCCAGATAATGTCAAGGAGTATACTCTTCTTCTTTGTCGAGCTCCTGGAACATGACGACTTGTATTATCGATTGCAGCCTGCTTTTCCAGTCTTTTTAGGGTGCGTGGAACATGTTTCCTCTGAACATGAACTGCTGCAGAAATTCCTGCTTGTGTCAACTCAGCAGGTGCTTCCCAAACCCCTTCTGGGAGTTGGTGAAACATAAGATGCAAGAGAGTCCGTTCTTCTGTTGTTAGAGTGCCTAAGAAGCCGCTAACCATGTCCTTCCCCCTTGGTTGTATGTCACGGTGGTAGTCCTTAGGACAATCGGTTCAATCGACGAAACAATATGTATGTTCTCTGACGAACAAGCATGGTCCGACAGTTACGTCGCTACAAACCACGAGTTCGCACTACTCGTCCAATCGGTCCAGATGTGGTTCCGGAATTGTCTGACCGTAAACCATTCCAACGTCCTTCATTCGATGGTGAGAATTGGACACTGCAACCGCCTCTAGCAACTCGGCTTTTTGAAAAAAGTGCTATTGGCCGCAGAAACGAAGATGGCTCAATCTCATTAACTTCTGCTGAAGTTCTCTACTGTCATTGGCATCGATCAGTTCCTTTACCAACTGTAGATTGGCTGGAATTGGAATTTGATCGTAATCCTAATCTTCTTCGTGAAGCTGTTATTTTGGATATTGGCCGACGAGGAGGGGAGATGGTTGTCCCCATCGAAAATTTAGTTGGCGATATTCCGTTCTCTTCTTGGGGTGTGCGATGGGGCAATAGCCAGAATAGATTCAAAGAACCGTGTCAAGCTTACGTGAAATTTGCATCAACAAATGATGAATTCAGTTGGGATGATATCTTCAAATGGTCTGTGGAATCTTCAAAAAATAATGCTTTAGCCGAACTTTATGTTATTGATGATGAACTCCATGTAACTGGTTACAGAGTCGATTTGATTCAACCCGAAGGGTCGAATAAACGTTGGACTGATTTATCACCGAACTCACGTAAATTTGTGGAAGAGTGTTGGAACAAGAAACGTATCCTCGAAAAAGGTTCATACCTCCCATACAACGGTGATTGGCCTTGGCCTCAAATTGGATTTGACCACATGTCCGGCAGAATCTTGAGAGAAGAGGAACATGAATACGTTCAATCTTGTATTGAAGGGGATTCTTCTTCGAAACCCGATATTGTGTTGATGGATGACTTACTTGAACGTGGATTATTGGTACGTCCAGGATTCAAATTTGGTTGTAAGTGGCGTGTCTATGATGCGAACCTCGAAGAATCTCATGCTCCTTGGCTCATTCAACCAGTCCACCATGCATCGACATCATGGGAAGGAGTTTGTCTTTCAATCCGTCTTGCGGAAGGTGTTCACAAAGAATGGGTTTGTGCGATTTATTCCAACGATTCATGGAATTATCTCCGAATTAAGAGATGGCTGCCGAAGCGTAATTAATCAAATTCATATTGAATTTCTTCTATTTCGGGTTTTTTCTTTCTTTCTCCCAAATAAGAAGCTGCAAACCATAACGAACAAAGTACGAAGAAAATACCAATGATTGTTGATTGGTTGTCGAGTAACGGTATTTTGGATTCTGATTCTGCTTGTAATTCTAGTTCAATTGTCCACATCTCTCCGTTGAAAGCTGTTAACTGAATTTCACCGAATACGAACATATTTGGTTGCAGTAATCCATTAGGATTGATTTCAAGTGTCATTGTACCGTTGCCATCCTTAACTTTCAACGGTGTTTCCACAGTACCGATTCGGGTTATTGGTCCTCGTAAATCAACAGAATAGGTGCCATCTCCTATTCCATCTCCAATGTATGGGATAGTGATGGTTGTGATTTTTACAGGATCTATTGCTTGTTGAATCATCATTTCTTTACTCAAAGGCATAGTACCGACAGTAGTAACAGTTGTATGAATGTCGAAGGAGTATCCATTGCAGACTACATTTCCACTAAAGGTGGCAATTGAATCAAGAACCCCTTTATCCGAGAAAAGACCACTTACCGTACTTTCAGGGTCTTCCGAGTCTGATGAAAATGTGATGGTTCTTCCATCAGTACCATTGAGTGTACCTGTACATGTACTGACTGATTCAGAATTGGTTATTTCAATAGGAAATGGGGTGTCATTGAGAATAGTTAATCCATAATCAGGTAAGTTGATTTCAAATGGGGGTGAACAATTTATTGAATGGATTTCAATTCTCCATACATCATCCGTGATTGATACATTTACATGCCACGGAACGAGAATTCCATCATGGTTTCTAATCTGTATTCCTAACTCGCCAAAGGTATCACCTGGTTGGAAAAGATCTGCGTATACACCGTCATTTATGCCCTGTAACTGTTCATCATTTCCATCTGCTTCAATAACCCGCAAGTATGGTCTTTTTTGGTCAATGTTCAGAGCATTGTATTGAGCATCACCTACGGTTTTATCTTCGAGTAAAACTAAAATTCCTTCGCCTGGAAGTGATGAATCAAATCCATCTGTTGTTCTTTTTTCGAACCATACAAATTCTTCCGCTCCAATTGGAATCTTTATGCGTGCTCCACCATCGCTTCTTGATTGTATATCGAAGGCTGGACCTATGCATGGACTTTGGCTATCCATGGGCCATTCTAATGTAAGTTCAAGAGTGGCATCATGACCAATTGACTCCATCGTAGGTCCAGTTGGCAGTGATGGTTTATCACCACCTCCGTTCCAATTTCCACTCGCCATAATATCCCATATTCCTATGCCTTTCCAAGAGCCACTGTATCCTGAGTCATGAACTGGATAGAGATCAAATGCTCCAAATTGATGCATCATTTCGTGAAGAATTGTTCCAATTCCATTCATACCATGACGAATACTTGACATGGTGTAATGTTCGATACTATATCCATCAACAAGAACTGGATTTTGAAAGGTTGTGAAGTGCGACCAAATCCTGTTACTCGAACCCCCTCCTTGTTCTTGGGCAAGTGTTGAATGAACAATTAGCAGTCTGTCAACAACCTCATCATTATTGAAATCATATTTCCCCCAATCTTCAACCTCGATGTTCTTGACGACATATTCTGAAAGCTCAGCAGGCATGAATTGAGTGGAATCTCCATAATCCCGTCCACTTGCTCCATCTTTCCCGTAGTATTCCAAAGGGCGTTGCGAACGAATGATATCGTTATGGACATCGATTTCAATATTTACTGAGGAACCAACTGCTTCTGTAAAATATAATCTGGCTTGTTCTTCTAAGAGAGTGCTAAAAGCCTGTTTTTCATTATCTTGAAGTGGATCGGATTCAAAATCAACCAGAACCACTAACCACGATTCATTGTTACCTAATCCGACAAGAGGTTTATCATCGGTATCTTCTGAATCTATTTCGATATCAAAGAAAGAATTAATTGTCGATGAAATGGAAAACGATAGGATTGAAAGAAGTAAACAAATCAACATGCCAAATGCATGTCCCTTCTTCCCCATAACCTGATGAAGGTGCGCAGGCGTTTCAATTGTTGGGTTGGCAGCATCGATTCTTGGTCAATCAAAGAAAGGTATCTTTTTCTTCATCTGTCCATGATTGGACGTTTATTCTTAGATGACCCGCTGTTTGTTCTTTCCAGAAATTGGAATCATTTCGGTCCACGTGTACATAATCTGAATGTTCGATTAATGTACGGATATTTTCAACTCTGTGATTTCTATTCCAGGGGTCTGTGAGGTTGGCCATTGCTATGTTAACTTCATCTTTTAACTGTATATTTGAATGATGTAAACTTCCTTGCAATCCTAGTAAATCTAAACCTCTTAGTGAACAATGAATGGATTGTAGGGCTCCTTTAAACGAATTTGGAAGAGGTTGTGACGTGCATCCTCCGATAATTACATCAGTAATTCCATGGTGATTCGTATGGTCGATTAAATCTTCACGTTCATCCAAATTTTGACAAAGTGCATCATAGCGAAGTAATCCTGTGTTTTCGGGAGAGGTGTTTATTGGATAAGCAACTCCTTGACATGAACAATCAACGAATGTTACGTTTCGACGTCGTCCTTCATGATCGAATACGGATTCTGGTAGATTGATTGAGTGGGATTTCCTTACATTATTTTTTATGACAAATTCGAGTAAAACGATGAGTAATGTGATGAGTGCAATATTGGTTCCATTCCATCTTCCGGGAAGAGATAGCAAGAGGACAAGTCCTCCTATTCCGTGTATTCGAATACGCCACCAATCTTGTGTTGAATCGGTAATCAATCCTGTCGAACCAGCACTAATTGTTGCGAAAACCAAAATGAAACCAATCAATAATGTCCAAAAGATCGACAATGCAAACACAAACATTTGAACGGCATCATACTGGCTCGTGATTCCAATTTCTGCATGAATTCCATCGCCAAAAGAATACAGCGTAGGTATCGCATAAAAGAATAAAATTGCGAGAATTGCATAGACGCCTGCTAATGAATAGACTGTCCATTTGCGGAACATAATTTTCTCATTTTTAGTTAATCCTGGTTGTGCAAATCTGTAGAAGAGATGGACAATTAACGGGAGTATACAAATCACCGCTAAAAATACTGCAGAAAGCCACCTGACAACACTCCATGACGCAGGCTCATACAACGTAAGACATTCAGTAGTTTGACATGGATTCATGCGATTAAGAACCCATTGTAATACCTCATCGATTTGTGTCATCAATAAGCCTGTCAAACCGAATATAAGGACGAATACAAGCGTAGCTTGTTGTGTCAATAAGTTGAGATGTTGTTGAACAGTTAGTTGCCGGTCATTTTCCAGTTGTAAACCACTTGGGGTTTTCAATGAATCAGCCTCACACTAGATCTTCGTGATTCGGCTCTGCACGGGCTTGAACTATGGTTCGATAAACGCCGAACATAGCCCAAAGCGCACACATACCAAGTAGGAAACTGTAACCCCAAGGCTGTGAACCATCTACAGCCCATCCAAAGGCTAAGAGTGAGCCTAAACCAAGTACACCTCTTCTGATACCTTGAGGTACTGCCAGACGCATGTCGAGATACTTCGGTCCTCCACCAAATCTTCGCTCGTAGAATTCTCCTTGAACAACGGCACCAACGAGGATGATTGCTAGAGTTGACCAATAGAAGATGTTCCCATTTGAGAAGAAGTCATCTGCGATTCCTTCTTGTCGTTCTGCCTCGACTACGGCAGGATCGATGTCTGCTACGAAGAGGGATTCAAAGTCTCCAACGCTAATTGTACGTATCGCTAGTCCATCTTCATCGTCATTGGTTGTTGAATCAGGCGCTGAGATAAAGAATGAAAGAATGTTCCATTTGTCTCCTTCATTTGCACCGTTTTGACCATCCACTGCGTTGCCAACCAAAGAGAAGGAAACTTCTCCAACATCTTCTGTTGGAGCAGTCCATGATACTGTCCATCCGTTTCCTACTTCCGAATGAGACACGGCAGAATTGTCAGGTCCTGTTTGCTGGGAACCTTCTCCAGAAGTTAGTGTTCCAACACCGTAACTCCAGAGCATGAATCCTCCGTTATCATAAGATGCATGTTGTAGATTGATGACAAAGTCGTAAGATGTGCCTAAATCGTATGAACGAGGAATTCCAGAAATCGATACGACAACTTCAGTAGAGGGTTGACCATTGACTGGTCCACCGACTCCATGGCAGGTACATCCACCCTCTACGGTTAGATCTCCTTGGCTATTCTCCCAAGGAGGACCATTTGGATTTGCTATGACCGGAGCGATAAGGCAGACGGCCAATAGAAGAATTAGTAGAGTACGTGAGCGCATGAGCCTTCCTCCAATGTTACTGCCATCCCTAAGTGACCTTTCAACGTTCCTTATCCACCAGTAAATTAGATTTCTTTTATGGCGTTATTCAAACCAGTCATCATAGCCTTTCCATCTCCGAAAAGCATCATGGTTTTGTCCATGTAGAAGAGGTCATTGTCGACGCCTGCATAGCCTACTGAGAGTGAACGCTTGATGATTACAACGGTTCGTGCGGCATCAGCATCGATGATTGGCATTCCAGCAAGTGGACCTTCACCGCTTCGAGCAGCTGGATTCGTAGTATCGTTTGCTCCAATCACGATTGCAACATCGCATTCTGGGAATTCAGAGTTGATCTCATCCATTTCAATGAGTTGCTCATACGGAACGTTTGCTTCTGCGAGAAGTACATTCATGTGTCCAGGCATTCGTCCTGCTACTGGATGAATTGCGTACTTTACTTCAGTATCGAATTTATCTGAGATTAAATCAGCAAATTCTTTGACCTGATGTTGGCATTGTGATACAGCCATTCCATAACCTGGGACGATGATAACTTTCTGAGCACCATCGATCATCATGGCAACTTCGTCAGCATCAGAACCAACCTTTGTTCGGGTCAAAGATTGCTTCTCACCTGAGCCACCAAAGGACTTGAACAGAACATCAGCAAGCGTACGATTCATTGCCTTACACATGATGAATGTCAGAATCAACCCTGAGGCACCAACGAGGGAACCGGCGATAATGAGCGCTGAGTTTCCGATAATGAATCCAGTGAATGCAGCTGCGATACCTGACAATGAGTTGAGTAGAGATACAACAACAGGCATATCTGCTCCACCAATTGGTAGAACCAGAACAATTCCTAACAAACAGGAAATGCCAATGATACTCCACAAGTAAGTCGTGTTCGTTGGATCATCGATGCTTAGGTAGATGAGGACAGCCACGGCAATGACGAGCATGACCTTGACTGGATTGAGCCACGGAGGACCCCATGTGGGAGTCTTGATCCACTTACCAAACACACTTACTCCACCTTTGAGTTTGTACATAGCAAGAAGTGAACCTGTGAGCGTCATCCATCCAACAAGTGCTGATAGACCTGCGGCAATCATTGTTACAGTGAGTTCGAGGCCTGTAGGGACAGTTCCTCCATCGATGTATTTCTGGATTTCAGAAAGTGCTACCAGTGCAGAGGCTGCACCGCCGAAACCATTGAAGAGAGCAACGAGTTCTGGCATACCTGTCATTTGAACACGTACAGCCATGACATAGCCAATAAGCGAACCGAGAGCAACACCTGCAACAATTAATGTCCAATCAACTACGCCACCATCGCTTAGTTGCATATCGAGCACTGTTGTTATGACTGCGACAAGCATACCTAATGCGCCAAGTTGGTTGCCAAATGGAGCCGTTCTCGGATGACCGAGTTTCTTCAAACCGAATATGAATAATGCTGCAGATAATAAATATCCTAATGCAACCCAATCTTCCATCTCAAGCACCTCTTCGCTTCTTTCCAGCAATCATGTTTAACATGCGATTTGTGACCATGAATCCACCAACAACATTGATCATCGCTAAAACAACTGCAACAAATGCTAGGATTCCTGATATTGCTGTGTCTCCTGATTCATAAGCAACATTAGCACCGATGAGGGCTCCAATAATGGAGATTCCAGAGATTGCATTAGCACCGCTCATGAGAGGGGTGTGAAGGGTTGCTGGAACTTTTGTAATCAACTCGAATCCGAGGAAGATTGCAAGTACGAACAGTGTTATGTTTCCAATTAAAAATTCTGGTGTCATTCGAGTGCACCTCCAAGTCGAGTTTGTTTTGGATGTAACTCTCCATCCTTGCAGATGAGGACTCCACCCATTCCATTGACGTAGAAATCGCTTCCTTCTGGAGCGCCTACGAGAATATCGTCTTCTTCTGAAATTTTTACTTCACCTTCATCGACCAGTGATGTGATGAATGTTGTTAAATTGTTGGAATAAAGCATACTGGCTGTAGTTGCAATTGTTCCCGGTAGGTTTGATGTACCTACGATGATGACCCCGTTATCTGTTGTGATGACTTCACCAGCGACAGTATCTTCACAATTCCCTCCAACATCTGCATTCATATCGACAACCACTGCGCCTGATTTGAAGTTCTGAACTGCTGAGGAAGGTACTGTAATCGGTGCTGGACGTCCGAAGATACGAGCCGTCGTGACAATAATGTCTGCATCGGATGCAACGCCACAAACCGTGTCGTTGACTTTCTGAATAAATTCAGGTGTTAGCGGCTTAGCATATCCTGCTTCATCTTCGAAGTCATCCATTCCATCGACTTCGATGAAACGTCCACCAACAGATTCAATTTGTTCCGCTGCTGATTTTCGTACATCGGATGCATAAACAATGGCTCCGAGACGCTTTGCAGTTGCAATTGCTTGTAATCCTGCAACACCTGATCCCATTATGACGACCTTTGCAGGTCGAATTGTACCAGCAGATGTTGTCATCATTGGGATTCCCTTAGGGACTTGGGATGCTCCAAGTAATACTGCCTTGTATCCTGAGAGATTGTCTTGGCTTGAATTAACATCCATCGATTGAGCACGACTCAAGCGGCGTGGAATCATGTCCATGGATAGAAGCGTAACCTTTGCGTTTATGCAGTCCTTTACGTGCTGTGGATTTCTGAAAGGATCGGAGACGCAGGCCAATGTAGTGCCTTCAGCAAGTCCAGCAACTCCAGGGAAACGAATTGTGATGAGGTTAGCGCAGGCCATTGCTTCTTCTCGCGTCCCAACAGTTGCTCCAGCGTCTGTGTATGCTTGATCTGAGTAATTTGCCAAACTTCCAGCGCCAGCTTCAATGATAACTTCAAAGCCTGCTTTGAGTAGTTTTTTCATGCTGGTTGGAACGATTGCAACTCGTGTTTCATCAGCGGGTTCTTTGAGCACTCCCAACTTCATAATTACACCTATGTTTTGCCCAACCATAGGGGGTTCTTCAATGCCACCCTCCATCTCAATGAACAATTTGTTTGAGAACAACCATTGGAATTAAAGAGCGTCTCGTTCAGAGAGCCGATTGAGGAGAAAACTATGTCCCGTGGAAGCCGTAAAATTGCAGTAATAGGAGCAGGTAATGTAGGTGCAACTTGCGCCTTTGTTCTATCAAATATGAAAATTGCAGATATTGTCCTTCTCGATATCTATGAAGGATTTGCCAAAGGTAAAGCCTTGGATATGAGCCAGAACGCAAATGTTCTCAATTACAATGGGACAATAACAGGCACATCAAGTTATGAGGATATTGCTGGTTCAGATGTTGTCGTCGTTACAAGTGGATTTCCGAGACAACCAGGAATGACTCGAGAAGATCTTATCGGAAAGAATGCAGAAATTATTGCTCAAGTTGGAGCCGGTATTCGTGACCATGCACCAGATGCAGTCGTTATTGTTGTTACTAATCCCCTAGACCTCATGACATATCACATGCAGAAAGTTACAGGATTCCCGTCCAATCGTGTTATTGGACAAGCAGGAGTTCTTGATAGCGCCCGTATGGCTCACTTCATTGCTTTAGAATTAGGATGTGCAGAAGAGGATGTTAGCCCAATGGTTTTGGGAGGCCATGGTGATACTATGGTTCCACTTCCTCGATACACCACAGTAGGTGGTATTCCAATCACACAACTCATGAGCCAAGAGAGGATTGAGGCTATTGCTGCACGTACTGCTAGCGGAGGAGGAGAAATTGTCAAACTTCTTGAGCGTGGGTCTGCTTTCTATGCGCCAGGTTCTGCAGCAGCTGTCATGGCAGAATCTGTTCTAAACAATCGTCGTCGTCTGTTGCCTGCCTCCTGCCATCTCACCGGTCAGTATGGTCTCGATGAAGTATACATTGGTGTTCCTTGCTTACTCGGTTCCAATGGTGTAGAACAAATCTTTGAACTCGATCTTTCTGAAGAGGAACTCGCTTCTCTTCAAGAATCAGGGAACTTTTACAAGAACCAACTAAAAGATGTTCTTGGCTATTGAGTCCCATTATCGGCTTGAGAGTTACGTAGAATGGAAGAATTCAAATTCTTCGAATTACCAGAGAATGTGTGTTCCCAGTTGTAGTAGCATCTTCTTGTTCACCTTCTACGCGATGTAGAGCCTTCCCAGTATTGTTTCGACTTCTCATGCGGGTGAGAATCTCTTGTCCAATATAGCAACCTTTGGCTTCATGAACCAGATTATGTAAACCGCAGTTAAATGGGTGATATGCAGGTGTTATCTCGAATCCTTGGTGTGGAATTAAATGATCAACTCTGTATTGATTGAATTCTTTTTCAGTAAGCGTTGATTCAACCTGTTGGGAAGTTGGAGCAACGAGTATCCAGCCTCGAAAGGTTTGCACAACAGTAATCTCATTGCTCATAGGATATTCGTCAAATGAAATGTACACCTTGTTGAAATCGGAGATATCTCTCATAGAAACATCCTG
>JABGWN010000168.1 GCA_018645535.1 Methanobacteriota archaeon | reverse complement strand
TTGTAATCTAATGAACCAACTGTAATCGCCCCGTCAGCGCTTGCTGGAGAGGGCACTCGCTTCGCTCCATCGTTCCCAATTGCAACGACACAAACAATTCCTGCATCAGTTGCTGAGTTGACGAGAATAGCACCAGCAGAAGTACCGTTGTCACCTTCGTCAGTTAACGGCCCAGGGCCGCCTATTGAACCATAGGACATCGAAGCAACCTGAATCCCTTTGTATTCACTGTCACCCCAATTTGTGTCGACATTGTTAATCATCCATTGAAGCCCTGCCAAACTAGCTTGAGAATTTGTTCCGCCAGCCCCTCCTGAATCGGCTAGAACCTTGATGTCGACCAATCCTGCACCAGGAGCAGAACCCATGTGAATTCCACTTGAGTCTCCAGTCCCTAGAGCAGAACCTGCAACGTGAGTTCCGTGTCCATTGCCATCATCTGGATCATCTGAACCATCGGTATTTGATCCGGCACTCGTTGCATCATATCCTGCAAACCATTTCTTGTCAGAATAGGAAGTAGCATCCAAATCTGGATTATCATTTATGTCATCAAAATCATTTAGCGAGCGATGTTCGTTATCGACACCCGTATCAAGAACGGCAATGACAACCCCTTGGCCAGTAATCCCTTGAGAAAAAACAGTGTTGGAATAAACATCAGATTCCCTAGCCATCATTGCACGAGTTGCAATATCGTTCGTTGGCATCATCACATTTTGCATTTCGATGACAACAACTCCTTCAAGGAAATAAATATCCATTAGAGCGGAAACTGGAACTTTATCGACCACAAGAGAATCAATGCTATTGAGTTCTGAAAACCAAGCGCCTTGCTCTTCGCCAACCCAGCCATGCTGGTTGAGCATATCCTTGAGTTGCGAAATTTCAACCTCAGTGGGATGCCAGGCGTAATCGACAACAATCGCAACGGTTTTCATTCCGTCTGGACCGATAATAGCAGTAGGAGACATTGATTCTTCTCCATTTAGAATATGTTGGAGGCGATCATCCATTCCATTCCAATCTAGGTCGGGTCCATATGCTTGCCATGAACCATACTCTCGAGTTGCATATCGCCCATCCCTCTCGTATTCACGAAGAGGACGTTCGCAGATTTCGTCGCCGCATATAAGCGGGGGCAAGCCATCGACGAGAATTGCCGGTGCATGGGTCGCCTCAACTGGGGCCTCTGAGATTTCCTGAGAACTTACAAACGCCGTACATGGGACCAAAAGCATAAGAAATACCAGAAAAAAAGCTGGCGTTCGAGACTGTTGATATCGTAGATTCGACATAATGGCCAACATAGACCAACACCTCGCCTATTTTGATGCTATCGTTGTAACGTTCAATGTTTCATACCATTTCAAAGCCATTTTTACGGCCAAGAAAGGTGTGATGGTTGTTGTGAGCACTGCAATTGTGGCCCGTCTTTACGTTCAACCATCCCCAATGAAGAAGAACACACTGGACAGTTATCAACATCTGCAATATGCTCCATCCAAGCGAGACGCGTTTCTGCTTCATCAGAAGCCTCTCTTAGTTTTCTAAAAGGCTCCTTTAACTTCTTAGGCAAATCATATCCCAGTTCAGTCCATGGATCCTCTCTTTCGGAAAGATCAACCATGTTTGCTTTCATGCGGTCTAGACTGGCACGAGCGTTTCCAAATCCTTTCGGCCCACCATCGACTACACCCATAGGATATGGTCCTCCTCTGGCAATGAATGGAACAGCTGCGTATGCTAGAACGAATCCTCCAATGTGGGCCATGTGAGCGACTGTAGAGTACGTTCCAAGACCAACTGCTGAAAAAGCCCTAACCAGTTCAAATCCAAAGTAAAAAAGAGCAATAATTGTTACAGGCCATGGTCGAATAAGAATAAGAGGAAACGGAATTTCATCTCTTGGCCACCCTGATAGGTAAGCTCCTAACAGTCCAAAGGCTGCTCCCGATGCTCCCCACGAAGGCGTCGAAGAGTCGATATTGAACAAGACCCAAGCGATTGAACCACCAAGTAAACCGAGAACATAGACGATGATGAAGCGGTTCGTTCCCAGTCGTTGTTCAAGTGGAATTCCAACAAGAGCAATCACCAAAACATTACCAAGTACATGTGTAACATCGCTTTGACTGTGTAAAAATCCAGCACTTGCAAGTGTATGCAACCAAGTAGGAGAGTCGATTCGCGAAGGAATAAGCATGAAATCTGCCCATACAAAGTAAATATCAATATCGTAGTTCCTCATTACAACATACGAGTACTGAACGATGTAACCAAGAAGTAAAGCAACTGAAATCCCTAACGCTACGGGTGTTTTATTTCTGAGAGAATAAATGATTGGAGCAGACACAGCCAGAAACCATATGCTCAGTAAAACCCATTCGATAGGGCCGAATGTTGTTAGCAACATGAGCCCCATAGAAGTCCCAATCATTCGTTTCTAATGGGTGTTGTCCTGTCGTAGCATTCATTCATAGGCGATGCTTGGCCAAACCATGACCGATGCGTTGCTCAACTTGAACAGCGTAACTGTTCGTCGAGGAATGAAGACCGTTTTATCTCAGTTGAATCTACAAGTTTCAAGTGGACAAGTAATCTTATTCAACGGAACAAACGGGGAAGGGAAGTCCACAATCATCGAAGCAGCAGCGGGATTAATCCCCCTTGAAGCGGGCTCAGTGCACCATCATGGAGAACTCTTAATCGATGAATCAGGCAAAGGCGCTAAACCAGTACACCCGTTTGGATTAACTCTACAAGCAGATGGATGTATGGGGCACCAACGTATCGAAGAGCATCTGGTCAATACAATGGATATTGCCGGATCGAGAGTCGAAATGGATTCTATTCTAGAACGATATAATCTCAAACACAGAAAACATGACCTCATTGCGCAATTATCAGGCGGTCAGCGAAGAAAGGTGGCAATGATTGCAGGTATTCTCCCAGGGTTTATTTCAAAGGAACCGCGTCTTATTTTTCTTGACGAACCAGACTCTGGTTTGGACGAAGCCTCTCGAATAAGTCTTATTGAAGACATTCGTTATCTCAGGCAGAAAGGACATGCTGTCCTTATAGCGAGCCACAACAAGGAATTCGAAGATTGTGCCACCGACCTTTACAACATCGAGGGAATGGTTGAAATTAATCAAGAACCTACTGCAGAAATTGTTCGAGACGATGTGACAAATCTGCCTCCAAAAGGATGGATTGCGTTGCGAAATGGCGTTGTATCGAATAATCGCACATTGTCGACATTAGCCTACAACGGAATTGCTGGTTTTTTGACGTTAGGAATTCTTCTAGCGTTGGTTGACCCAACAAAACTTGATACGGGAACAATTCAAAAATCAGGACTCATCTTGAGTTCCGCATTTGCTGCTGGTTTGGTGGGTGACAGCATGGTGCAAATGCTTCATGAACATAGATCATTAGCATGGTGGAAAGCTCACAAACAAGGCATTCCGTCATCATATATCCACGGAGCAATACTAGGATTTGCCCTTACTCTTCTCACGCAGTTAGCAATGGATCTGACCATTTCATGGGAACTAACAATCATTGGTTCGCTACTAACAACTTTAACGATGTTTATTGTACGTATGTTTGACTTAACATCAGCACGATTGGCTCGGCCAAGAGCCGCCTTCACTCGGATTTTAACCCCGACACTCATTCTCCCATTTGCTCTATTAGTACAATGGATTACTGATTCCAATCTCATCTGAGATGCAATGATTCAAAGAGAGACAACGGTTGGAAGAACTATGAGCAAGAGAGGGGCAGAAGGAATTCTCCTCCTCGGTTTTTTTGGAATCGGATTGACCTTAGGTCTTGCTTTCCTCAAAGCTCCGAGCGTTTCCATCAATGCTTTTGAATCACCTGATGCACAACGAATATTCTATTGGCACGTACCTGCCGCTTGGGCTGCTTTCATTGCCTTTGGATTTCTTTTTGTAGGATCGGCTATGTGGTTCTTCAAACGTTCAAATCTTGGATGGAGAATGCACGTAGCAGGAGCCGAAGCAGGATTAGCAACTGGTCTCATGACAGTTTGGAGCGGTATGGTGTGGGGTGCTGCAGAGTGGGGCGTCCCTTGGGATTGGACCGATGTTCGACTGAACACATTTGGATTGCTTACATTTCTTGCACTATTTTTGGTTCTGGGACGTCAATCACAACCAGATGGAGTTGAAACAAGAGATACGTTTTCCACGTTTGGGTTGTACGGTTTTGTCCTAGTCCCAGTCACATATGTGGCGACAAGATTGTGGCAAATCAGACATCCAGGTCCCGTTGTTGGAGGAGGAGACGGAGGAAGCCTTGCTGGCGAAATGGCAGTCATCCTCCTCGTTGGAGCAATTTCCTTTACAATTTTCATTATTGGCCACATCCTGATGAGCATGAGAATCACCTCTCTTGAACAACGGCTTGAAAGGATTCAAAAGTCAATGGATAAGGTGTGAGAACAATGGCGGAAGGAATGACGTACCTCGCAGTTGCATATATTGGGATGCTATTTGGCATTGGAATATGGACTTGGACTGTTTTTGCCCGAAGCAAGGATTTAGAACAACGAATCCATGCAATTGAACAGATTCATATCGACGGTGAAGAGTGAGGGGATAGTATGGCCAAAGGTCTCGGTGGCGATTTTTGCCTTATCTGCGGAAGTGATCCGCCACTCTATGCTGACCGTATGTGCGAACCTTGTACAAGAGCACGTACACGAATTGCAGAAGTCCCAGAAAACACAAATTTCACCCGATGTGCACGATGTGGACTTATTGACATGCATGGGCGTTGGGTCGATGTTCCAGAAGACAAATTGTGGGATGAACTCATTCAACGGAATGTTGCCTTTCATGAGCGTGCTGAAGAAATCGGGCTGGCTTGCCAATCTCAAACGGTTTCAGACCGACACACACTTCTTCATCTCCAAGTTGAAGGAATTATTGATGAGTTGCATTATCAAGATGAATTCACTATGCGGGCAAGAATGTCCAACGGTGTTTGTCTGACATGCACGCGTCGAGCAGGAAATTACTTTGAAGCGACGGTACAATTGCGTTCGACTGGACGCCGACTTGAAGAAGAAGAACTCAACATATTGCGAGCGAGTTTGGATACCGTTATTGAAAATTTGAGTGATGATCCAATGTTCTTCATCACAAGTGAAGGCCCTGTAACAGGAGGCTACGATGTAGTTCTCGGTTCAAAGGGGCTTGCTCGATCGTGGGGTCGGCATTTAACAGATAACTGGGGTGGACAAGTTGTAGAAACCAACACAACTGTCGGACGTAAAGATGGGGCTGATGTCACACGACTGACACTTCTTTATCGAAAACCAGGTTATGATTTGGGTGATGTTGTTCGATGGAGAGGCGATTATTGGAGACCAAGTTCATGGTCCAAAGATGGCGCAATCATGGAACGTATCGCCCGGCAGGAACGTACTGGTGCTACTTGGAGAGATTTGGATAATGTCCTCGTCATAGCCCAAATGAAAAATCATCTTACAGTTGATGTACTAAACAAAGATGATTCCGTTGCAGAATTCCTTAATCCAGAGACGTGGAAAATGACCTCAGTCCGCCTACCTTGGGATTATGACGGAGCGACAACATTACGCTTAGCAAATGTCGAAGGGGAATTCTTAGCTCTTCAAAATATGGCCCTTGACCATACAAATTGATAGGAGCCCCTATGAAGGGCTAGCCTTTCTAATATTCATGGACGAAGATTCTATTGACATCGAGAGTCTCCTCAACAGCCTTGACAGCCAAGGCATGGCTGGGTTCACTCAGGCCTTCTTTACTGATTTTGAGAAAGGGATGAGCGCAGTAAATCATGAACTTCTTCCTTGGCTTTCAGAACTACAAAATCAAACATGGAGTGGCGTCCTATGTCTCGGAATGGGCGGTTCCGCAGCAGGAGGAGATTTCCTCTCAACACTTTCAAATCATGAGGGGACGACTCCATTCGTAACTCACAGAGACTACACAATTCCCTCATGGTGGAATACGTCTTGGTTGGTTCTTGCAACATCCCACAGTGGTAATACCGAAGAGACACTTCATGCCACAGAAACGGCATTAAAGCAAGGAGCTACGGCGATTGTCATTGCCTCCGGCGGAGTCCTTGCAGGTTTGTGTGAACTGTACGATAACTGTTTCTTGATTCCTTCAGTTGGAGGACAACCTCCTCGAACTGCATTTGGCCATTTATTTTCACGTCAGCTTGCTTGCATGCAGCACCTAGGCATCCTACCCCAACAAAGTGAGGAAGAATATGAGTCAATGATGGTACGTCTCCATTATGCGTCTGATTCGAATGATTTTAGAAAGGAAGAGGGAAGCGACATATTCGCTTTAGCACAAGCCCTTTCGACACAAACTCTCGCACTTCTGGGCCCTCAAGAACTACAACCGGTTCTCATTCGGTTCAAAAATCAAATCAATGAAAATTCAGCTCGATTTGCTCGCATTGGAGCAGTTCCTGAAATGAATCACAACGAGATAGTGGCATGGGGCGGTATCGGAGAAGATGGAGATCCAACCAGAGAGGAACAAGCAGTCCTGTTCATCACTTGGGATGGAATGTCGCCTCAAGTACGCAAACGAGTAGATTGGATGATTGAACATACATCTACTGATTATGCTTGGCGTATTCATGGTGAAGGGACATCTTTGCTTGAAGCAATGCTCCATCACTGCATTGTCATGGATTGGTTGACAATTGCACTTGCATTAATTCACGGAAAGGACCCTGCTGCAATCGCTCCAATCCTAGCATTGAAGGGTTATCTTTCGAATTAATTCCTAATACACCATTCCAAGAATATTTCTTGGGTCTGGATAATCAAGTAACGCTTGAGTCCGATCTTCTGGAGTCACAACACCAGGTAAATCTGCCTTATCGGGCTCAATTAAACTGAGTTGGATGTGCACGTGAGGCGGCCAGCCTCCGTTTTCGTCTTCACCGCCCATCTTACCAATCTCTTGGCCCTGTAGAATCCGTTCACCAATTTTCAACTCTTGGAGTGATTCTCGCGAAAGGTGTCCATGGAGCACCCATAATCGAGTTTTGATACCATCGATTTGAACGGAGTGTTCTGTGATGATTGTTGGCCCATAGGAGCCTTCTTGATCGTTGTCTGCAAAGGAATGAATCGAGCCGTCCTGAAAAGCGTAAATGGGAGTTTGAGCAGGGGCACCGATGTCGAGACCAACGTGAATTGTTCGTTCACCTCCGAACAATTCTTGAGTATACATCCCCTTTCTGTTTTCATCATATCGTCCGATTGTAACACCGTATGGATTATCCCAATCAGTTTGGGGACGTTGTAGATTCAACACCCAATAATGCTCAGGAAGAGAAACAATTGGATGGAAGGAATTCTTTCCAGTACCAGCAAGGTCTGAGCATCCCCACATGATTCTAAGACAGGCTCCACACCTATGAGTTCATGGATGAAATTGATGACCCATTAGGTGCAGGCACGACTCATGTGGGTGGCATTCTGTCTTATTGTCGTCGCATCAATACCCCCTGGATTGGCATTAACTCGTATTCTAGATGGTGCTGCAGATACCTTTCGAAAAGTCCTTCTTTGCTTACCCCTTGGTTTGCTCGTCCTCTATGGAACCTCCGGCATCTTATTTGTTATTCAGGCTTGGAATATCATCTCAGCAACAGTTTCCATTCTACTTGTAAACATATGCTCTATTTTCTTTTTACGAAGAAAAATTCACATCGAAAAAACTCAACATACGCACTGGCAAAGACTTGAGGCGGCTATGCATGGTCTCGTTCTTTCCGAATCTGAACCAGAACTTGAGGAAGAAGTTCAAGCACAACGTTGGTTTCAACAGCAACGCAATCCAATGCTTCAAATTGTGGCTGGTTTCTTTTGTGCAATGACATTGATTCCATTATTGCTTATTGAACGACCATTTGGGGTTGATTGGGTTGGATTTGGGACTCTCGCGGCAAATGTTCAATCAACTGGGTCGTTCGACCTACCGAGCCCAAATTCCGGAGTCTGGACATATCCACCGGCTTTTCCGACTCTCCTTGCATGGATCTCTGAACTTTCCGGCAGTTCTATTGAGCAAACTGCAATGATTCTGGGACACATTTCTCTTCTCGCCATATTATTGGGGATTTGGGGAAGCATGGATCGATTGGGAGCAGGAGCTTCGTCAGTGTTGGCAATGGGAGGCTCACTCGCTCTTTTCGCAAAAGTTTTTGATTCCGGCTATCCATCGGTAGCGAGTCAACTCGGACTCATCGTTGGCTTATTGGTCGTATTTCGACCCTATCATCAATCAATTCGCGCCCACATCATTGCCTTTATTTCAACCGCTGGATTTACGGTACTTATCCATCCAACAGGTGCAATTTATCTTGCATGCATGTTACTATCGAGTATCATCATGAGATCCGGTATGAAAGAGGACGAGCAAGACCGAAGCAAGCACGTTTTCTATTCATCGATTATTATCATGAGTTTCATGTTCATCATCGCATTGATTTTCTTTGCGCCTAGAATGTTGGAGGAGCCAGTATTTGCTGAATATGGGTGGCAAGGAGGCAAACCGATGCTGATGTATAACGGGCCATTGATGCTGTTAGCAAGTTATGGGATATGGCTTGGGAGGAAATCCAAAGAAATACGTCTTATCGGGGTATGGTTTAGTTCGCTATGGATTCTTTCATTCGTTCATCTAATCGATGGTTTCACCAACATTCAGATTCTGAGTTTGCTCTCATATACCCTCTATTCAATGGCCTTGCATGCCTACCATATTCCTCTCGCACTCATTGTGGGGCTCATCGCAAGTCGCTCCACATCTCTGACCAGCGTAGAAGGAGAAAGGTCATGGCTGAATCGAGATATGGATCCGTACTACAAACCAGTCATTTCCGCAATGTGTTTGAGTGCATTGATTTTGGGCTCGATCTTAACCGTAGGATTATTTGTCCAACTATCTCAACATGAAGAACTTCATGCATCCACATCTGGTGATGAAAAACTCAGGTTATGGCTGGAGGATAACCCCCCTGACGGGATTATATATTCAGAAAATATTCACTGGGGACATACGTATTCGTTTGTCACCAATATCAAGACGACGAGCATTCCTACACTTGGCCTACTGACGCTCGATAGTGGAATTCAACAAGAAGCCACGGCTGCTATTCGTAATGATGACATCACGCGCCTTCGCGAGTTGGGTGTCAGTTTTGCAGTATCGAGCCCAATAGGAAGCCTGGCTCCATATCTCGCCTCATCACCTCATTGGGCTGTTGAGAAAAGTTACGATGGCGCCCGTTACTGGAAATTGTACGATGCTCCATCTCCAGAACGCGTAGCCGTTGTTTCAAATTTATCCCAAACGCCGTGTATTGAGTCAAGTGGATGCGATTTGAGGCAGGATCCATGGAGAAATCATCGCTACAGCGATCTTCTTTCACTTGGAGATGAACGAATGATAATCACGAAACAAGGACAAATCGATTGGAATGAAGCGATTAATGACCCTGGTCTGAGAGGTAGATTCAATGTTTGCCTTCTCTATGAGCAAATAGGTACTGAACTCGACTATACAATTAATTTCAATCAGGTTTCGATTTCTCCAGAAGACAAAAGTGGGTGGAGATCTGTATGCACAACTCTTCAATTTGATGAGCAGCTCAATATTTCAATAAACCTAGAGAGTGATGGGAAGTGGTGGATTAATCCGCTCGGTTTTTCTGGCAGGAGTAGTCAAATCATTGATTCGACTGGATTAAGAATTCATCATTTCGAAGTCTTACAGGCTTGATGAGGGAAGACATGAAAAACAAACGAGTGGGGCTAAGAACGTGAAGGAACTGATGATTCTCCTACCCGTCCTCAACGAGGAGGATGGATTAGAAAGTGTCCTAGGTGCCATCCCTTACCAACCATTGAGAGACCTAGGTTGGTCTCCCAGTGTAGTCATTGTTGACGGGAATAGTTCGGATAACTCTAGGCAAATCGGGGAAAACTCTGGTTGTAAAGTTCTCGTACAGCCAACGAAAGGGAAAGGTGAAGGAATTCGTGTTGGATTTGAATATGCGATTAAGAACGGTTTTGATGCCGTAGTTATGTTTGATGCTGATCGCACCTATCATCCAGATGATATGTTGAACATGCTCCCATTACTCAAAAAGGGACAAATTATTGTTGGAAATCGACTTACTAATCAAATGCATCCACATGCAATGACAACTCAAAATTGGATAGGAAATCATCTCCTCACATGGTCTGCCGTCATGTTATTTGGATTGGAAATCCATGATTTGTGCAGCGGATATTGGGTCTTTGACAAAGCAGCACTCAGCCAAATGAATCTGAACAGCATGGACTTTGAAATCGAAGCCGAAATGTATGCAGAATGTGCAGTTGCAAAGATTCAACTCCGGAACTATCCAGTCCAGTACCACCCTCGAATTGGAGAGCCAAAACTCGGTTCGGTACGGGATGGTTCTTCGATATTGAAGAAACTCATCATCCGTCGATTGTTTCCCCATCCTGTTGATGCTGAACTGGGAAGAGGAAAGTTATCGCTTCAACCCAATCAGTAGTTCATAGGAAACCAAACCATAGTTGTGGGAGTCCGTTGAGGCAGTTGGATCTGGGTTGTCCCCTTGTACAAACAAGCCCTCAGGTTTGGCATGCACAACTCGTTTCACACAGATTCGAGAAGTGCGCGTGGGGTCCTTGAAAACCACAACATCTCCTACATTTATTGCTTGATCTGAATAGGGGACTGCTTCGAATGTATCTCCATCCCGTAGCGTTGGCCACATGCTGTCGCCAATGACGACTACAGCAATCGTGTTCAAACTTGAACCCTCAACTTGCACGAATCCAGGAGACTTCTCGTCCCTTGACGGACCAGAACATTTTGTGGATGTTTTCTACTGCATCCATGAGTTCTTGTGCGTGTTGTTCTGAGACTTCGACCTTACATGCTGAGCAAAGTTTTGCTGCTTGCCAGAAGGTGGTATGGAGTTCAGGGATAGCTTCGAGATGTTGTGGCTTGAAGAAATCAGTCCACAATACGAGGAGTTCATGCTTGCACATTTGTGCTTCTTCTTCCTTAATGGCAGCGTATCTGCTCATTGTATTGATGTAAGATGCGGAGCCAGAATCTGCATCACTTTCACTTAGAGCGACCATCTTCTTGGTCATCGATTGGACTGCTTCGGCCGCAACACGGGCACTCGCAGGGTCGTAGACGCCGCATGGGCCGTCACAGTGGGCAAAAGCTTGGATGGTAGGTTTGTTCTCCATGGTTCTCCGTTAGAAATGAAGCATTTGAAGATATGCTTTCCCGCCTTATCGACGAGCAAGGGACTAAAACTTCCATCCCTAGGAGCCAACATGCCTTCGGCACGTGTTGCGATACTGGGTGCAGGCGGATTTGTCTCGCAACGAATGCAGCAACGACTCGCAAACCATCCATGGTTCGATTTGGTCGCTGTTGCAGGACAAGACAGTGGGAGAATGCTCACAACAGTTCCATGGAGATTGAAACACAAAAGACCCAAAGCGTTGAACACAATCTCTGAGCCGATACTCGATGTCCACTCTCCAGAACTTCATTGTTCTTTGAAATCTCTTGGCGTAAGCATTGTCTTCAGTGCATTACCAAGCAGTCCCGCTCATGCAATTGAAGCACTTTTATCGAGGAACGGTTTAGTCGTTTTTTCAAATTCGAGTGCCTATCGTATGCACCCAGAGGTTCCTCTTGCTGTTGCTGATGTGAATCCTGAATCACTCAAACAGTGGCCTGGAGAACTTGGGTTACTTGCTTGTGCCACAAATTGCACACTCATACCAGTCCTTCATCCACTTCACGTGATTGCCAACCATCATCGCATAGTACGAGTCAAGGTACGCAGTGAACAAGCCCTGTCAGGTGCAGGCTGGACGCTTTTACTGGATGAAGAAAAAAGAAAAGCAGCCATTGGGAATGAGATAGAAGGCGAAGCTGAAAAATTAATCGAAGAGGCAGAACGTATTTTACGAATTAACGCTGAATGGGATGTTGGTTGTAAACGAGTCGATGCTGAAGAAGGACACATCGTCAATGTTGAACTTGAACTTGAGCAAAACGTAACCTATGAAGAAATTAAGTCTCTACTTCTCTCTCAAGAATACAATCACTTGGTTCAACTCCCAAGTGCCCCTACATCTCCGATCATCATCCTTGATGAATCACCCACAAGAGCGAAACATCTCTGGGGTTCATTTCAGAATTCAAATCCAAATCCTTCGCAAAATTTGATTGCTGGCATGGAAACAATCCTTCACATTGAGGCTGTTGAAGGGCCCACTGTCAAATTTAAAGCACTTTCACACAACACAATCCGTGGAGCGGCTGGAGGAGTTGTCCTGTTAGCAGAACTTGCTGTAGCAGAAGGGGAAATTCCATCAGTAGACATAAATCCAAGCGATGCATCATCGGAGCGGTGAGGGCATGGGCATAACTGCAATGATTCCAAACATGACCATCGATGGTCTTCAATCTGAAGCTACAAAACGTTGGGGAGATATTTACGATAACGAGGCAACTCGTATGCAAATTATGTTGATTTGTCCTCGTAGAGAACGCAAGATATTGGAATTACATGGCGACATGGTCGAGCATGGCCAACCTGTCATCGGCGTATTTCATCGCCCCAGAGCAGAAGCACGACTTTTACAAGAGCAGGGCCTTGACCCCAGAGATGCATCGTTTCAGTTTCTCGACCTCGCAACAAGTGATCTAGGGCCATGGATGCAACATCTCGTTACAACAGAGAAATGGGTTCGTGCTTCAATAACAATTCAACCCGTACCGTTCTCAGTCGATGTTCCTGCTCAGAGAGGATTTGAAAATATCAATATGCTTTGTTTCCGACATCCAGATCTCCCAGCGATTGAACGCTATTATTTGCCATTCCCACCTACCTCCGTTCCAAACAAGTGTTTCGTAAGTCTTCCAAGGAAGCAAGCCGCAGAATTTGCGCGTCAACAAGCAGAGGTTCTCGGAGTTGGTCGTGCGACTGAACCTGCAACCCCTGAGCCAGTTGTTCAAGAGGAAAAAGTAGAAATCGCGCCACCTGAAATAGTCATGATATCAGATGTTGTCATTGAGAAGCATGCTTCCGTCCCCCTTCCGTCAGTTGCTGATGGAACCTCAGACGAACCACAGAATGTAGAGGACGCAATAACAAAAGCCACTGATACAGGATTTGAAGAAATGCAAGCTGCTGGTGAAGAGTTGGATTCTATTGAAGAACTCAATGAACCTGTTGTTGAAGCCGTTCCACTTCCCTCCGAGCCGTTGGAACCACAGCCGCAACAATCCGAAATTGAAATCGAATTTAGATCTCTCGTAACAGAACTCCTTGCCAACGGCATTGAACCGAGCGAAATGATGGATGACCCTCGTTGGAACAACATCAACGAGCGAGCAACTGCCACTGGATTTGAAACATGGCCTGTGTTTTTACAAATGACTTCTATGGGCTAAACAAACTTGAATGAGTGAAAGGTTGATAATTGTCAGCATACAGGAAAGGATGGTGAAGAAATGGGTTTTTGCGTAACATGTGGACAATCACAGAATGATGGAACTCGTTTTTGTCGATTCTGTGGCGGTCAACAACCTGGTGAACAACTCATCGCCAGACTTCGAATAGAAGCAGAACAAATACGCCAAATCGCTCTAATGATTAGTAATCAACAAGCGATGCAACAAGCAGAATATGCTGCTCGTTTGCAACAACAACAGCAATTCAATCAACAGAATTTCGGTCAACAGCAGCGACGTTGGTGAAGTTATGCGCCAACGGCATCTCGCGATGCGACTTTCTTCTCTGAAATCACATCCGTGTCATTCTGTTGAACTAGAACAATATCCTACTGAAGGGAATCTAGCCGCAGCATGGCTTACTAAGATTGATCTGGGCGATTCATTTGACGGGAAGCATGTCCTTGACTTAGGTGCTGGAAATGGCGTCCTTGGTATCGGCGCTGCATTTCTAGGAGCAAAACAAGTTACGATGGTAGAATGTGACAAGATAGCGATTGATATCATCGATGCGAATATCTCTGAAGTCGAAGGAAATGAATTCTTGAAAACAATTCATCAACGTGTTGATGGCTCTGCTATTGAACTTGATTCTACTGTTGATATTGCAATTATGAATCCTCCGTGGGGGGTTCAGACCAAACATGCAGATAGGCCTTTTTTTGAGACACTATTCGCCATGAACATTCCATTAATTCACTTCATCCATAGCATTGACGCAGGACATCTGGCAGCACTTGCAAAATCAAATGGATACGTAATACATTCGATTTATCAGACTGATTTTCGGTTGCCTGCTGCCTATTCGCATCACAAGCAACAGCAGGGTTCAACTCGAATTCGATGCTATCGTCTTGAGCGTTTGAAGTGAAGCCAAGTCATGTGATGGGTTGAAAAGGGGGCGAGCCTCGCAATAAACAGCACAAGGCTTCGCATCTGCGAAGAAACCGTGCTATGAGATGATTAAAATGACGACGAGCCTCGTCACCCCAGGAACAAAAGTAGCAAACGTCGGCGACGTAGAAGCCGGCGAAGGAACAATGGTTATCGACGATTCAATCGTATCAACAACCGTTGGCCAAATGAACATCAATGACGGCGTAGTTACCGTACAAGCCGGAAAAGAAATTGTCGATATTGCCATTGGCGATACCATCATTTGCCAATTTGAGAAACTTCAGGAAAAAGGTGGAGAAGCCCGTATCCTTGTCGTTGAAGGTAAGAAGGGCTCCATTCTTCCAAGTCAGTTGCAAGGTCATTTCCATGTTACTCGTCTTGCCGATCGATTCCTCCATACCGTTGCCGACGCTGTTCGTCGCAGAGATGTGGCTCGAGCTGTTGTCACCGAGGTAACTCCAGTTGTCCGAATCGATTTTAGAGAACGTAAGGATTGTGGCATTCTTCATGCTATTTGTCCTTCATGTGGAGATACACTTGTCGCAGAAGTCAACGGTGATTGGAATGTCGCTTGTCCTTCTTGCAAATACCAGAGTTATCGTGCATTAGCAGATAACTTCGGAGCCGGTTGGGCAGAACTTGAACAAGGCGCATCAGAACTCAACCTATCTGGAAAGCGATGGGGGAGAGAGGCTGAAGCACTCTTTGCCCATGGCCCATCTGGTCGCGCTACATACATTGCTGCTGACGTACGAGAAGATGGAAGAGAACGTACATACTTCAGATTCGAAGGGCAAGGCGGAGGCCAAGGACGCCGACAAAAAGCAGCACCAGGATGCCGCCTCTTTGTTGGAGGCCTTCCTCGAGAAGTCGATACTGAAAAACTCAAGGAAATGTTTGGCAAGCACGGGGACATGACAGACTGTATTGTCATGACTGATGATTCTGGAGCCTCCAGAGGATTTGGATTCGTCACATTCACTGCTAAGCCACAAGCAGAAGCCGCAATCTCCGCTCTCGATGGACACAAGATCAACGGCCGAAAAATCGGTGTTCGAGATGCTGATAACAAAGAAAAGAAAACATCTGGACCTCCAAAGGGACTCAAACTCTATGTTGGGAACCTACCATTCGATGCTGACGAAAAGGTCGTTACTGAATTCTTTGGCGACAATGCAACCATCAATGAAGTCGCTATCGCTACTGACAAAGGTGGCAAACCGAAAGGATTTGCTTTCGTCTTTGTATCCGAGAAAGACAATGGTGAAGAGATTGTCAAAGCCCTAAATGGTACTGAACTCAACGGTCGAAGAATCAAGGTCGATATCTCTCAGAGTGGCGGTAAGAAGCGTTCCAAGGGCGGTAGCGATAAAGATGGAAAATCATCTCGAGAACTCCGAGCAATGGCTGAAGAAGAAGGTCGACAAAAGAAGCGCCGTCCACGACGTAGCGACTGATTTTGAGCAGGAACGTCCTTTGTTTGAGACATAAGGCTATGAGGCATAAGCCGTAGCCAACTCATGGTTGAGAGCAAAGACCCATATTGGCTTGTTCTCGATGGATATGAAGACGAGCCAGCTGCGTTTGGAGTACCTCCATATGTTGGTTTTCACGTTCGCTACATATGTGGTGTGTTGGAGCAACATCAACTCAATTATCAATACATTACAATCGATCAATGGAGACAATCTCAAGACAAAATGGACATGTTAGCGGAATCAAATCTACTGGGAGTCATCTGCATAGCCGGTGCGGTCGTTCCCGGAAGATATCTACGCGGAACACCAATTTCACAGCGTGAATCGACTGAATTCATTCGACAATTACCTCACGGAATACCTGCCTTATTCGGAGGATGGGCCGTGCGAGGTTGGAAACAACAAGGATGGCTACCACTTCGAAGCAATCTCTTCTTAGCAGTTCAAGATACGGATGCAACACTCAACACATTCCTTTCAACAGGTAAATGGAAGCATACTCGACGGACTGCTGAAGAATGGACGAGTTGGGCACATCATGGTGCCCAAAGCAAAGCTACAACACATCATCCTGACCTTGGAACGCCAGAAAAGAGAGGGCCCCTCACCTACGAAGTGGAGGTCTACCAAGGCTGTGTTCGTTACAAGCGAGGTTGTAAGTTTTGTATTGAGCCGAAAAAGGGTGTTCCGATTTGGAGAACACCAGAAGACATCATCGGAGAGGTCAAACTTGCACTCGATTCAGGGGTTCAACACGTTCGCCTTGGTGGAATGACTGACACATACACCTACATGGCGGAAGGTGTAAAGGAACTGGAATATCCTGTTCCAAATCCTGAACCTATTGCAAGATTACTTCATGGCTTACGAGAAGATGAGCGACTTGACATCTTGCATACTGACAACGGCAATCCGTCAATCATTGCGGAAAATATCGAACCTTCAGAAGAGATTACAAAGACGCTTGTTGAAACCCTCTCTGATGGAGCAGTCTTATCATTTGGTCTTGAATCTGCTGATCCAAGTGTTCACGAAGCCAATTGGCTCAATTGTGATCCTGGTCAACTCAAATCGGCTATTCGTCTCATCAATAAATACGGGAAAGAACGTGGGGCTAGAGGCCTTCCAAAACTCTTACCTGGTCTGAATTTTATTGCTGGCTTGAACGGAGAAAGTCGAGAATCCTATTCGATGAATATGAATCTGTTAACAGATCTTCGAAGTGAAGGACTCCTCCTAAGGCGAATCAATATACGACAAGTCGAAGGAGAGGGTTTCCAAGATATCCCACATGATGCCTTTCATGAATTCAAATCTCAAGTCAGAGAGAACATCGATCGTCCCTTGCTCGAAGAGTTGTTCCCTCTTGGCCAACGGCTAAATGATGTGTTTTGGGAAACCCATGATGGCCGTACAAGGCTACCAATACATCAAACCTCAACCCATACAGATGAAGCAGTTCATGGAAAGCCCGGACTCACATTTGGACGACAAATCGGAGCCTATCCAATCCTTATTGGAGTCCCATATCACATCCCTCTCGATACATCATCTGACATATTGGTCACAGCACATGGTGCACGGTCAATAACTGGTGTAGAGGTTGGACTTCGGATTCAAGATGCTTCTCAAAAACAACTTGAAGCAATTCCCGGTATTGGAAAGAAAACGGCATGGAATCTCGTCAGTTCTCGAGCCAAACTGCTTAGGAAACAAGATGCTGTTTCCCTGAATGAAGTATTCAAAGCCTCAAACACTGAACTGACTGAGGCAATCAAAAATGTACTGTGTGACTCGGAACCTCAATGAAGGTAAGTCGTAACGAAGCATTATGGCGACATGGATCATTACCGGAGGCAATCGAGGAATTGGTAAGGAATTCATCCACCAATTACTCTCAAAAAACCAGACAGTCATTACTGGTGTACGAAATCCTGAACAGATGGATGCTAAACACGAACTTCTTTCAATACTCAAACTCGATGTTTCAGATTCACAGTCCGTAACTGAATTTGCTCAATCAGTCTCACAAATTACTGAACAAGTGGATGTGTTAGTCAATAATGCAGGGCGAATGGATGGTCGATGGCAGACAATTGGAGAGGTTGACCCTGATGTTTCATTGGACGTACTCAATGTGAACACGATTGGTCCGTTACGAGTGACTCAAGCGTTGTGGCCTCTATTGGAAAAGACAGAGCATTCGAAAGTTGCGAATGTTTCCAGTCTGATGGGATCAATCGATGATTGTCTCAGTGGCAGATCGTATGCTTATCGAACCAGTAAAACTGGATTGAATATGATTACAAAAATCCTATCAGTTGAGGGACAAGATACTGATATTTCAGTTTCCTGCTACCATCCAGGATGGGTTCAAACAGACATGGGTGGTGAACGGGCCCCTGTACAAGCCCACGAATCAGTCGAGGGTTTAATCGGATTAATCGAAAGGCAAACAATCGAACGAAGTGGTCGCTTTTTCGAATATACTGGAGTCGAATTACCGTGGTAGAAACCATTGTGCAAGATCTACTAAATGCTGCAAAGCTTCTTTCCGATAAATGTACAAAAAAAATTCCTAACCTACTCAAGCATAAGGACGTTGCACACGTTACAAATCCACTTGACTATGCTTGGGAACTTCATGAACAATTTATCACCAAATGGGCCGGTTGCGGAGCGAAAACTCTGTTGCTCGGCATGAACCCAGGACCGTACGGAATGGCACAAACTGGAGTCCCTTTTGGAGCAACGAAGATGGCAACTGATGTGCTTGGAATGGAGCCTGTTGAACTTCAAACCCCTTCAGGAGCGCATCCAAAACGACCAATACAAGGCCTCTCTATGGAACGTCAAGAAGTCTCAGGGACCCGCTTCTGGACGTTTATGGTCGAACATTTTGGTTCAATTGAGTCTACTTTTTCCAATATTTTTGTCGTTAATCATTGCCCTTTGTTAATTTTAGGAGAAACCGGACGAAACATCACTCCAGTTGATATTCCTAAATCGATCATTAATCCAATTCTTGACCTCTGTGATCAGCACCTCAAATCTGTGGTGGATATCATGGGTATTGAACGGATAGTTGGTGTTGGAAACTATGCCAAGAAAAGAGCGAAAACAATTGTTCCAGAATTAGATATTGATGCAATGTGGCATCCAAGTCCCGCATCTCCGCTCGCAAATCGAAATGGTGGAGCAGATTGGAGAGCAAACGTCGCTTCTAAACTCCCCCTTCCATGAATATTCGGGGATGTAATTAAGTGTTGGAACCAACACCGAACGCTATGGAACAACAACTTGCATGGGAACGACAGCCTGACAATCGACAGTGGCTGAAGCCCGAAGGCGACGACCCGCGAACACTCTACCAGATGCTCATGACAAGCGTTGAACGCTTTGCAGATAACCCATGTTTTGGTTTCATCCCAGAAAAGGGAATGCCTCGTATTCACATGAGCTACGGAGAATTTGGAGAACTCGCAACGTCCGTTGGTAAGCAACTTCGTGATGTTGGTGTGGAAGCCGAAGATAGAGTGGCAATGATTCTCAACAATTCAGTTGAGTGGGCCGCAATTTCTTACGGAGCCAATGCCATCGGTGCAGCCTACACAGCAATGTATACTCATCAGCATGGTTCTGAGTGGGAATTCATTATCAACGACTCTACACCTGCAATGATTGCAGTCTCTGGTACAGAAGTTCTTGACAAACTCATTGAGAATATGCCGGATGATGCTTCAAAGTGGCCAAAGTGTGGAATCCTCCTCCTCGGTAACGAACCAGCCAACCAATTACCTCCAGAAGGGGTTTCTGTTCACGAATGGACATCGTTTGTTGCGGGTGGCCGCGCAAGTGAAACTCCAATCGAAATTGCAGATGACCCATTTGCCCTCAACACCCTCATTTACACATCGGGAACGACAGGTAACCCAAAGGGAGTTATGCTTACAAATTGGAACACGCTTTCCAACGTCCTTTGTGTTCAATCCGCATTCGTCATCTATGTTGGCGACAAGAACGCTGCGTTCCTTCCTTGGGCGCATTCCTTTGGAAGTACATTCGATTTGCACTGGATGCTACGCTGTGGAGTACATATCAACCTCATCTCCGATCTGACCAAGATTGCCGATGAATGTATCGAAATCAAACCAGCAGTATTGCTTGCAGTACCTAGAGTTTGGAACAAATTCTATGATCGAGTTAACAGCCAATTTGATGCTGCAACTGGACTTAAAAAGATACTAATTGGTAAGGCCAAGAAACATGCATCAAGAAGAATCGCCAAGGCTGGCGTAGAATGTGATGCTGTACCTGCGAGTGGTTTCTTTGACAAACTGTATGATAAATTGGTTTGGTCTAAAGTGAGAGCACGATTTGGTGGTAATATCAGATTCTGTATGTCAGGGGCAGCAGCACTATCGCCAGATGTAGCAGAATTCATCCAACAAGTTGGATTCAGTTGTTACGAAGGATACGGGCTTACTGAGACCTCACCACTCGTTTCTGCTAACGGTTGGTCAGGCCCTGGAAAATCCAAATTACGCTGTGTTGGCCTCGTGGCTAACGGCGTGAAGGTGACGATTGATACCGATGCATGGGACGATCCAGATCGACCTGATGAAGGTGAAATTATTGTTCATGGACCAAATGTTATGAAGGGATACTGGAACAACGAAAAGGCAACCAACGAAGTCATCATTGAACCAGGAGTATTCCGTACAGGAGATCTCGGTAAACTCGATTCAAAGGGTTACCTTTCAATCACTGGTCGTGTAAAGAGCCAATTCAAACTTGAAAACGGCAAGTACGTATCACCAGCTCCATTGGAAGAGAATGTCAAGCTCTCTCCACTTATTGAGCAAGCTGCACTCGATGGGCGAAATATGCTTCGAACATTCATCATCATCCATCCAAACATGGATGCAATGAAGAAAGCACTTGCTGCTGCTGGAAAAGATGCATCTGGTTCTGATGAAGAACTTTGTACTCGAGAGGAAACACGCTCATGGATGCTCAATGAATTGAAGAGCAACTGGATGATGGAACCTACTTGGAAAGGATATGAGCGACCTGCAAACCTCATCCTTGATCATCAAGAATGGACGACTGATAATGACTTGTTGACGCCATCGATGAAGGTCAAACTACGAAACCTTCTCGCACGTCACGATAGTGCTATTGAAGCCTTCAAGTGAAGACCGATTCAACCGATTGGGTTTTGAACACCCAGTTGTGGGCTTAGCGTGGGGATACTATGGTTCGCGAGCTCATTACCGTCGAAGCCGTTGACCGAAGTTTTGGTTCAACCGATGTACTTCAAGACATTAATCTCATCGTAAACGATGGAGATCGTATCGGAATCGTTGGCCACAACGGCGCTGGTAAGACAACCCTCCTCAACACCATCAGTGAACAAGAACAAGATGTTGGAGAAATCGCATTCGCTCCGGGAATCAGAATCGCATACCTGACACAGATTCGGGACATAGAATCGGAATCTACCATCGAAGGCGAACTTAGTCGTAAAGGTCGACAATTCCAAGAACTTGAAGAAGAGATTGCTGGGATTGAAGCCCAAATGATTGAACCAGCCTTCTATGATGGCGATTGGGAATCGGTCATGGAACGCTATTCTGAACTTCAGCAAACACTTGCAGCTTCTGGTGGCGGAAACGTTGCCGGTATTGCCAAGGGCATTCTCGAAGAACTTGGTCTTGATAAACATCCAATGGACATGAACGTATCACAACTATCCGGTGGAGAAAAAGCAAAACTTGCTCTCGCTCGTCAACTGGTCGGACTTTCAGGCATCGATGTTATGTTTCTGGACGAACCGACCAATCACTTGGATATTGAGACGACTGAATGGCTTGAATCCTTCTTGAAAGATTTCAAGGGCGCACAACTAATCGTTTCTCACGATCGTTACTTCCTAGATCAAGTCTGTACTCGAATTGTGGAAGTTGATAATCTAAGAGCATGGCCTTGGAAGGGCAACTATAGCCAATTTATCGTTCAAAAAGAGGCAAGTGAAAAAGCGCTTGGTGAACATATTGCAACACTTGAAAAGAAGATTCAAGCCACGACCGGTGCAATTCAACAAATGAAGCGAGCCAACAAATACGACAAATCGATCTCTGCTAAACACAAGATGATTACACGTATGCAGCAAGAAATGAAGGCATTGAGAGCTCGAGTTTCAAAGAAGAGAAAACCATTGGTATTGACACTCGATGCTCTTGACAAAGCGAGTATGGATGTTCTTGAATTGGTTGATGCCACAATGACCTTTGAAGGCCTTGAACGGCCAATCCTCGATAATCAAACGCTCGAAGTTCGCAAAGGTGATCGTATTGGTATTGTAGGAGGAAACGGACAAGGAAAGACGACTCTTCTCAAAATCATCAATGGAGATTTGAAGCTTGACAGTGGGAAGGTCGATGTTTCACCAGGTTCAGTAATCGGCTACTTCCATCAAGATCACGGTACCCTTGATTTCGAAATGAACGCTGTTCAGCAGATTCAGAAATTACGTCCAGATTACCAATACGGCGATATCCGTGCAGCATTGGGACGGTTCCAATTTGCAAGTGATCAAGTCGATACGAAACTCAAGCAACTCTCCGGTGGAGAGAGAGCGCGTGTTGCTCTACTCAAACTCCTCTTAGAGGATAACAACCTCCTGTTGATGGACGAACCTACCAATCACTTGGACATGGAATCAAAAGAAACGCTTGAAGAGGCTCTTATCGGATACGAAGGTTCTCTTATCACTGTTTCACACGACCGTTGGTTCCTCGACCAATGTGTCAATCGAATATGGGAATTAAAAGATGGAAAAATCAAGGTATACTACGGAAATTACACCGATTATGTCCGAGCAAAGATGGGGCTTCCTCCACTTGCAGATGATGAAATTTCTCAAGTATGAAACCACCCTTGATTTCATGAACTCAGTCCACTTCGGACAAACATGGCCGAAGACGAGACGGAGCAACCCGTGTTCGAAACGAGTACTGGCCCAGTACGTGTCATCACTGCAGCATCACTCTTTGATGGCCATGATGCTGCCATCAATGTCATGCGTCGATTGATTCAATCTTCGGGAGCCGAAGTCATTCATCTTGGTCATGATCGTTCTGCAAAAGATGTTGTTGATTGTGCAATCCAAGAAGACGCTCATGCAATCGCATTAACCTCCTATCAAGGAGGACACGTGGAATACTTCACTTACATCCGAGAACTTCTCGATGAAGCTGGTTGCGAACATGTTCGAATCTTTGGAGGAGGTGGTGGAACCATT
>JABGWN010000167.1 GCA_018645535.1 Methanobacteriota archaeon | reverse complement strand
TTCTGATTATGCAAATCAAGTGAACAATGTTCTAGGTTTCCCCTACATTTTCCGAGGTGCTCTTGACGTACGTGCAAAAGACATCACTCAAAACATGAAGATGGCAGCAACCCGAGCACTTGCAGCATTAGCAAAAGAACCAGTTCCTGATTATATTTCAACAGCCTACGATGGTGCAACGATGGAATATGGTCCAGAATACATTATTCCGAAACCATTCGATCGTCGCGTATTGATTTGGGAGGCTTCTGCTGTAGCACAGGCCGCAGTCGATGAAGGAATTGCTTCCGTTACCAAAGAAGAGTTTTCACTTCAAGGCTACAGGGATTCGCTTGAAGCTCGATTAGGAATGACATACTCAATCATGCGCAGTGTCATCAATCAGGTGCGTGGAAGAAACAAGAGAATTGTGTTCCCTGAAGGAGACAATGAGAAGGTTATTCGCGCTGCTGCTCAACTGGTTGAGCAGAAGATTTGCAAACCAATTTTACTCGGTCCTAAAGATCGAATTGCTCGAATGATGGAGGAAATGCATTTTGATTTTGAATACGAAGTTTATGATCCTCGAACTGACGAGCGAAGAAAAGGAATCTATGCAGAGAAGTTGTTTGATCGTAGACAGCGCAAGGGTGTTACACGGGCCGATGCAGCTCGTCTCCTCAAGAGCCGCCCATACTTTGCAAGCCAAATGGTGGAATTAGGGGGTGCGGATGGATTCGTTGGAGGCGTCAGTCGTAATTACAGCGATGTTCTGCGTCCTGTTTTGGAAACAATCGGCCCTTCAGATGATGCTCACTGCCTCATTGGATGCTATATGGTGACCATCAAAGGAAGAATCCTCTTCCTTGCAGATGCAACCGTGAATGTCTATCCTGATAGCCGTACACTTGCAGAAATTGCTGTTCAAACTGCGAAAGTTGCACGAAGATTCGGTGTAAGTCCGAAGGTTGCAATGCTTTCATTCTCAAACTTTGGAAGTACCCGTGCTCAGCGCAGTGATCGTATTGAAGAGGCTGTTGAGATGGCAAGGATTCTCGATCCAACTCTTGTTATCGATGGACCAATGCAAGCAGACACAGCTCTTGACCCAACAGTTCAGCAAGAATATCCGTTCATGGAATTTACTGGCCCAGCAAACATTCTGGTACTTCCGAACCTTGCTTCAGCGAATATCGTTTACAAGATGCTTGAACAACTCGCTGATGCTGAAATGACTGGTCCTATTCTTGAAGGAATGAAAAATCCAGTTCAACTTGTTGCCCGTCAAGACGGTGTTCGCCATATCGTCAACATGACTGCCATTTGTGTCGCTGATGCTATACGCAAGGATTCTTACTGGGAAACATTAGCAAACGAGTCTTCAGATTCTTGAACGACTCCTTCCTCAAAGGAAATGGTCGGCCTTCTCGGTCTCCATACGGCTCCAGTTACGAATCCAGCAACGAGCCCTCCAAACAAAAGATTGGGCCATCCATCGAGCGCATATGTGTCGAAACCGCGTAGAATCGGAATTAGGAAAGAGGGAATAATTCCAAGCAACGTTGTCCACAAAATTTCTGTTCTGAAATTACCCCAAGAATCCGCAGTCTTAGGAACTCTTCTCGCTCGAGATTCACGAATGGGTGATATGACAAATCGAACTACTGTATTGGTGAGTGAACGGTCGACTGGAATATTTGAGGTTGCAAAAACACCCTTCCGTTTTGGATGCATCTCTACGGCTAATCGGTGGTATTGTAACGGGCCAGTTGTTTCAATTGGACGAACTCGCCCATCCATCATTGCACCACGATGATTTGCAGCGGCAGCATCTCCTAATATTTCGACGACACCTGAATCAAGATGAATTTCATCTTGTGCATGACGCCATTCTGGGAAAGAGGGCGGGCGTATTTCCCATTCACCTGGCAAGGAATCGAAGTCGAGTTGTTGTTCAATCTGTTTGCGAATGGCTTCTATCTCGCTTCCAATGAGGCCAATCATTGGTTCTGCAGAATCTTCAACTTCATCACTTTCTCCAAGTAAACGAGCAACCTGCCTTCTTGTAATAGGATTTTCAAGAATGTAATAATCAGGTAGTTGAACCTCATATCGTGGTCTTTGGCTTGCATAAATCCAGCCTCCTTTGTCACTTCCTAAGAACGAACTACCTTGAGAAATGGGCTTGAAATCAAGTTCATTCACGGAGATGATTTCCAAACGATCACTTCAGTTGAGGTGTTGTTCCATCTTACGATACCAGATCATTCCGTTTTCATGTTCTTCTAGAAGTCTGAATTGCTTGAATGGCGAGACTGAACGCATGTATCCAAATGCAGCAAAATCGACAAGATTTGGTTGCTCTCCGCCGAAGAAATCCTTTCCTTCAAATGATCCCGTATATTCTGTCAAGAGATCATGCCATAGTTTCTTAGGAGTTCGCCCATCTTTCTTCACACGCTTTTTTGCAATGATTCCCCACATGATTGGAAATCCTGCCCATGCATAGAGGCGCCGGGAAATGAATCCGAATTCCTCAAGTTTTGAAATTCGACGAGTGGTACTAAATGCGGAACCGAGAGAGCCATAGAGAATTGGAATCGTAGCATTCTTCCATACCGTGTCAACGTGATTCAGCATGTCATCATAACGCTCAGTCCCCTTTCCAGCAGATAATTGACCTTGGTTATACTTGTCATCAATGTACAACATAATCGGTGTTGAGTCAACCACTACCGTGCCTTCATGGTCTGTAAATACTGGAACTTTATTCCATCCATCTGTAAATGCAAGTTCTTTTTTTTGCTTCATAGCGTTTACCTGAATCTCTTGTGCATCAATTCCAAGGTGCTCAATTACTCCCCGAACTTTCCAACAGAACGGGCATGTTTGTAATACATGAAGTGAGGACTTGCTCATGGTTATACGAGAAAGGACTCCTTCTTCAATCCTCGTTATCTTCTTGCTCAGGGCGCCATCCAGGCTTCCAAAAATTATCATTGTCAAGCCATGAAATCCATTCATCATCTGAACAAGACAAGAGGCGGAACGCTCGGCTTTCGAGTCCTTCCCGATTGTATTGGGGAAGCACACCTTCGGAGAATGCTTGGTGCCAATCCACTTGCATCTGTCGAATTTGTCTTCGAGCCGCTTCAGGGTTGTCAAAATTCATTTCACAAATGTCTCGTAATTCAGATAGCCATACTCTGGTATCTTTCCTTAGGGGATCGTTGATGATCTGTCTTTTCGAACCTGATTTCTTACCAAAAGGCCACCATCCCATAATGTTTCCAAATCGACGTTTGTTTTCATCTTTCGTACGAATATGAAAAAAGAACCATCTTCTCGCAGAGTTATGGGCCGCATCAACATCCATCTTCATGGGAAACTCAAAGACAAGTCCATAGCAAGTATTGCTGAAATGTATCAACAACGTCTATCAAGCGCAGGTGTTAAGACGCATATCCACAACGATTCGCTTGATGATTACCTCGAGAAACTGAAGGCCAAAAAAGGTCGATTGATTCTTCTTGACGAGCGTGGCGACTCATTTGAGTCAATGGAATTTGCAGCTAAAATAAAACAATGGAACATTAGCGGAGAAGATACACATTTTGCGATTGGTCCTGCTGAAGGATGGGCTGGAAAAGAGTCCACCTTACAACGCATATCGCTGTCATCTTTTACATTTACACATGAAATGGCAGCCATCATTTTGTTTGAACAAGTCTACAGGGCTCATGAAATTATCAAAGGGACATTGTATCATAAGGACTGAGCGAACGATAAAGAATACCAGCATCTACGGAGATTCATGGCGCTTCCATTGACTGATGAATCCAGTCTTCGATGGGCCCTGATTTGTTTTGAATTCTTCATTGGAGGCGCACTGCTTTACAATAGCAAGAACCAACCTTTTCCACAACCAAGTTCTCGCTTTGGATGGCTTTTGATAATGCTTGCTTCATTGATTTTAATCGGTCAAGCAGCACCAAAGCCAATGGGATCGAACGCTCACTTCGTGATGTTATCTGCCCTTGGTGGGTTTGGCTTGGTGGCTGGCGTGTACCATCTGGCCCGAACTCAGCGAGACGTCCTGGTCGCTCCATATGCTGGATTGTTATTTTGCGTAGGTGTCGTTGGCATAATGGTGGAAACATGGAGCGATCTTTCCACTTTAGAACAATGGGCTGCTTTCCTTACATTGGTTGTTATCGGTGGAGGTGAAACTTGGCTCATTTTCAGAGGCTTACTCATCGGAAAGCTTCCCTTAGCCTGGTCGCAAGCAGGAATGATTGCTCTCATGCAGGGAAAATTAACCAGTCCACAAGGGGCGATTTCATGTTTCGAGCGGGGATGGGATGCTGATGAAGAACATCTAAACCCCATGGCCTATCTTGCATTACACCGAATTCATCTATTCCTTGGAAACAAATCTGAGGCATCTGAGTGGGAGGAATTACTCCTTCGAGAAGGTGGTGAACGAGCGGTGGCACGCCCGTATGTTGAGGCGATTCACGATGCGCTCATTTCTCTAGATTCTGATGCCGCAGCCATTCTCCCAGCGATTGAAGAAGAATAAGGCTGTAAAACTGGTTATACTTCCGTAATCTGGTAAATCTTAAGCATTAAACAGATACTTTTAATATCTCAGAGGTCAATAATATATCATGGGTAAAATAATCTCAAGTTCAATATTTTTCTGGATGGTCTCCATTTGGATTGCATCGAACTTGTTTTCACAAGCAGTCTACATGGGTCTTAACGGCGTCCCTTACAGCGGTATAGAGATGATTCAGTCTCTTGGGCCGTGGTATTACGTGCTGGTTGCGATAGAGATTCTTGCATGGATCTATGTTGGTATTCATCTCTCACTCAAGGTATTTCGCAACCTTCAGGTCAAGGCCACGCCTCAAACTTCGTCTTGAAACAACCTTCTTGCATCTCAAACATCCGATGAGACTAAGTGGTGTCAATAAAAACATGACCACATGTTCAATCTTGACCGTGAACCTCTCTTTTCAGGTCAACCCATGTCATTTGAGGATCTTCTGGAAGAAGAATTACAACTTGAAGGGCTGGAGAATATGCATATCCTAACCGTCGAAGAAGTCCGAGAAGGCCTCTCAAGAGTTGAACGAGAACTTGCCACCCTCCAGTCACTTGTTGACGAAGCACATGATATGACAGAGGAGATAGAAATCCTCCTCTCTCGGTACCCACCAGAGCATCCTCATGTAGTTGAAATGGCTGAGTTATTGGGCAGTCTTGTTGCTCTTTGGCAACAAACTGTTGCCAAGATTGAGCGACTGGGAGCTCGTGTTGCAGGTTTAGATCCTGGCCGAATCGAATGGTATGGAGTCATTGACAACAAGGTCATGATGTACTCTTGGGCAATGGGAGAGCCTGATATTGAATGGTATTACGGTATAGACGAGGGATATTCTTCCCGAAAACCACTCATAGAAGCATAGTTTCGCATGGTTTAGAGGCGTAACAATGGTTCGGATAGATCGAGTTCATACAGGCGGTGGTGATTCTGGAGAATCATCCTTAGTAGATGGATCACGTCGTTCTAAATCAGATGCACGATTTTCAGTTGTTGGAGATTGCGATGAATTGAATTCACTGCTTGGTGTTGCAAGGATGGAATGTGCTCGTGTTCCAATGAGGCACAGAGATGGAGGCGACAGAAAAGGGGCTGGACGTGTCCATTTCATTTGTGATTCTGCACTCTCTAGAGTTCAACATGAACTCTTTGATCTTGGAGCAGAACTTGCTTGTCCTCCAGAAAACCTTCCGGATTTCATGGTTCTCATCAATGATGATCAGTCAGATGTCTTAGTATCAGATATGGATGCATGGTTAAGTCAGACAGAACCACTCACCTCATTCATTCTCCCAGCAGGGGGGCCTCCACAAGCAATGCTCCATCACGCTAGGACAGTAACTCGTCGACTTGAACGAAACATTGTCCGATTAAGAGATATCGAAGGAGAAAACTCTGTTCGCCCTCTTGTATTGACCTATGTTAATCGGCTTTCAGATTGGCTCTTCGTCCTTAGTCGTTGGATTACAGCAGTATTGGGAGAAGACGAGATGCTTTGGCTTCCTCTCGGGAAAAGAGGGAAAGAAGACGGAATCGCGGGATCAATTCACAGGCAGAATGAGAATGACTCAGATTTCGAAGAAATCTGATTATTGCTTCTTCATATGTTCCCAAGCTTTTCGAACAACAGATGTTGTTTCATCATGCGTTAGTTGAGCAAGAGCCTGTTCCCAGTCTAGCCACAAATGATCGCGATGCTCGTGGGAAATTTTCACCTCGAGTTGCTCGGTTTCTGCTAAGAACCAGAATACTTCCTTATCCATACGCTTCCCCTTATGTTTGTATGTATAGGCCGATCGTTCTACAAAATTTTCAATGAATGTAATGTCGGTGATACCCGTTTCTTCGCCCAATTCCCTTCGAACAGTCGCAAGGTGGTCGCCATCCGTCATCTCAACATGCCCTTTTGGTAAATCCCAATGTCCTTGCGGATATTGTAGAAGGAGAACCGCATCAAAGTTGACAAGAACTACGCCACATGAAGTCTCCATATCTTGGCCCTCGAATCCAATGCTTTGGCCTTTTCGCCATTATTTTCCAATACGTTCAAGACCCGCGCCTAAAAGGAATTAGCATGACTGGTGCCGATGCGTTCCCTGAAATCAATCGAATTGTCGCGGATTCTGATTTGGATGGGATGTGTGCTGCAGCGGTTCTTCTCAAAGCATATCCAGTTGCAGAAGTCGTTTTTGGACATGCAGCTATTCTTCGAGCGGGGATGCTGGATGATGTTATTGATTCAAAGACAGTGACAGTCGATTTACCATTTCATCCAGCAAGTGGATGGTATCTGGATCACCATTTAACAAACAAGCCAAACGTGGAAGAAGAAAAAGAATTCACGCAACGAGGGGGGGTTGTTCATTGGGAACATACGCCTTCAGCCGCTCGTTTAGCTTATGAATTATTCAAACACCAATTTGACCTCACGCATCTTGAAGAAATTATGCCGATGGTTGATGCTTTGGATTCTGGCGGTATATCTCGAGAGGATTTTCTCCAAGACGGACCGATTTTACAACTCTCTCGCACCTTGTCTTCAAATGATGATACTTACATGCAACATCTCTTACGCTTGTTTACGACATGTACTGAACTAGCAGACATCACCAACGATGCACTTGTCTCTGAACGAATGAAGGTTGCACGAGTACAACGTATTGATGCAGTCCAAATGGTTCAAGAAAAAACAGAAATCGTCGATAGGTTAGCGATATGCCGTCTTGATGACTCAGGAATACGCTCAAACGGATATCTGATTACTGCCCATGTTGGAGATAAGGCTGATGCTTGCTGTGTTGTACATGGCTACAGTGATGGAGACTTATCCACGCCAAACCGCCCGCCATTGTCAGCGAGTTTCTATGCAAATTCGTTCATCAAGGATGGACAAAACCGATACGATTTATCAAAACTCGCAACAGCATTTGATCCGCATGGTGGCGGGCATGCTAACGCCTGCGGTTGTCGAATTCAACCACCTGGGCTCGATTCAAATCTCAATGATTGGATCCAAATGTGGAAGGATCGTGAGAATGCACTTCGAATCAAGTAGGATCAAACAACTTGAAAGGTGTAGATGAATCCAAGGAATGAATGGAACATGATCAATATCATGACCAAATCTGCAGCTCTTCCGTGCTTCATTCTCTGAGTAGAAAACTTCTCACCTTGCTCTTTGCTTGAAACAGTATCTCTTCCATAGCGTACCACGAGCCAGAGAAGAATCAATCCGATCGGCCCAGTATATCCATGAACACTTTGTGGGAGCAGATCTGAGGTGACATCTCCCTCTTCGATGTATCCCGAGGCTGCTCGAGCGAGAAATGCGATGGATGCTAGGGCGATTCCAGCCCACAGAATATATTCGCCATGTTTCTGGTGACGTTCAAGAGAGGCTTTACGTTCTTCTCCTCGTAGAGCCATTCCTCGCTTTCTCCACCCGTATTGTCGAACAAGCCAGGTGACTAGGATTACCGCAAAAAAAGGGTGAATCAACATAATGGCAGTTCTCAGAACAGACATTCCCTTCCTCCTCAGTGCATCCCATGAGATGCTATCTTGAATCAGTTTCTCTTCAATATATCGAAATGATACCGTCGGTGAGTTGAAAGTCTCTGTCTCAAGCGATAGGTTGGGGGCGCAATGCAGGAAACATATCTCGCGGCTTGTCTTGAAGCAGGATTCAGGACAATTAAGTCGCGACGCCTCAGTACTGTGGGAAAATGCCCAGAGTTTACCCTTCTCGAAAAACCTTGGAAAGATTTAGTTAAATTAGCAGTTCTGGAGACAGAACTTCCCGGTCAGGATGAAGAGGGAGAGACCATTTCGACCTCTCCAAGATTCAGGCGAGGGCGTCGCAGAGGTAAACAGCAAGCAACGATTGCAACTCCAGAAGAAATTGCTGCAATGGATTCGGAATCTCCTGCTCTTCGCTTCGCTTTGATCTCGGTAAACAAACTCCTTCATGTGGATCAATGGTCCGAGGAGGATAGCGGCGACTTGGAAAAGGAGTTGAGAAATACGTGCCTAGAACAAGGCGTACACCCAGTATGGCACGAAATGGCAAAACGATGTGATTTGTTTGGTCAATTCTCAGCCTGCCCAGTTGTTGAGGTAAAATCTGACGTTAAAGCGGGAATAGAACTGTCCGCTGCTTCAATCAATCCATACAGTATTTCTTCTTGTCTTGACGTTTTTAAATCTGTATCAGAGTCAAGTTTTTCTGCTGAAGAATTGGTCGCTATGAAGCGATTAATCAAACGCCTTTCCTCTGGGCGATGGCCCAAAGCCGATCAAATTCTACTGGAATTAGAAAATGACCTTTCCCTCATTTCTCTCCTCATTGCAATGAATACAAACGAAAACATTGACTCGATTTTTGAGAGAACTCATGGAATTGAAAGCATTCAAAGTGACCGCTACCAACTCCTCTATGAATTGACAAATGGCACAATGGAGTGGGATGATGAACTCCTAAAGCAAGATGATGATGAATTGGGCAATGCGATCTTAGAGGCGGCTTGGAGAAATGGACCAATCAATGAAATGAATCCATCAACCGAACAACTCGAATCAGGTCTTTCGATTCTTCTAGAACAGCAAGCTTCGACCCAGCGCGTAGGAGCAGTGCGATGGAAGATGTTGCAATCTTACGTATCATCAAATCGAAAAGAGGATGCTTTGAATGTCATTGAAAGCATTAACTTGGAGCAAGAATCGGATGCTTCAGAATTACTTCCTCTCTTGGTGGAACTTGACAACGCTGATGCGTATAATTGGCTTGCTAAGAATATCGAAAACATCGACGAAGGCGGGCTCATTTCAATTGGAAGAGAGGAGCGAGTCCCTCTTGAGCTGCGTTCACAATCTCTTGTTCTTCTCAAGAACATGAATGGAGAAGGGTGGCAAGAATCACAGGCTATTTCAGTTCACGTGTTCCTCCAGTCGATGGATCTGAACAACCTTTGTGAGATGCTTCTTGGCGACCCACTTGCAATTCTTTCCCATCCATATGAAACCCTTCTTGTTGGCCACCTACTTTCCGCATCTCATCCTGAAGAAATTTGGAAGCAGGCACGAGATGCAAGAAAAGAAGCCTTGCAAAACATTCACAGTTCTGAATTACCTGAACAGATGAAGGAAGATGAGCATAAACTTCTCCTTCTTCTTGAGGGCCGAATTGACAAATCAGTAAGTAATGTTGAATTGGGCATGTCTTTGGGTAAGAACGGCCTCAAGGCAATGAATCAAATTGTTAAGGCACTTTCTTCGGGAGGCTCGCACTTAGTCGACGAAACGCAACTAGGAAACCTTGCAGAAGCTCTCGCTGAGACAGAAACTACGCCACTTGCCAAAGCACTTCTCTCAACAATCATTTCCAAACTCCGATTGAACAATGCTCGTTTAGCATTGGAAAATGGAGAAGATATGACTGCAGTAACTTCGCTATTAGAAATCGTTCTACAGCAGGATGATGCTCCATTCACAATTATTGACGGAGTCCGTCAACTGATGTATGAGTTCGATCTCGGTATTGAAGGGCTTGTTCAATGGTATCAAAGCGCACATCAGCGTTCTATCTGGGCTCTTCTCTCCCAAGCAACGCTTCAAGCCTCTCTCGGAAACAATTTGAGTGCGGCTCGGCTTTTCAAGCGAGCTGCTGATTCTAAGAAATTTGATTATGATGAAGAAATTATGTTATACAGGAAGGCGTTGATTCACCTAGCCTTTGACAGGAAATGGGGCGAGGCAAAGCAACTTCTTTCCAATCATCCGAATTTGAGAGCAGCAATTACAAAGCGGTTCCAACTCTATCTTGACGTATCACACCAGGCTTCGATTCAAGAAACTGAAAAAGCAACATCAATGCTCAAGAATTTCGTTAAGACAACTGAAATCACGACGGAAGAAACAGAGGAAGGGACTCGTACCCGCACTCGTACAATCTTCAAAGAAGATGAACTCGATTTGCTTCATTCTTATCCTGAAGAACACCCCAAGCCGCTTCCAAGTGAGCCGTTTACAGGAAGGATCCTTGCTGCAACAAACGCACTTCAAAGAAATCGAAGAACGCAGAGTTCAAAGTCATTTGATCGACGATATCGTGACATTATGCTCATGCGTTCACCCGATCCGATGGAGATACATACATTGGCCGATCAAGCCAGTGAAACGTCTCCACTTGATGCTTTGCGAATCTTAGAACGTGCCCAATTATCAGGGCGCTTCCCAACGAAGAACAACTCTTTTGCTAATCTCGAACTGATGCTCTTCAGAAGACATCAAGCAAACATCAAAACTTCTGATCGTCGATACTTGCGTAATCTACCACTCAAGCCTCTTGTTTTGGTCGATACAAATATTGTCATCGATGCACTGTATCAGCGCATACAAGAAAAACTCAACCGTTCGAATCATTTCGAGGATTCAATAGACCAACGATCTCATTTTGCTCGATATCTTCTTCATCTAGCACAAAATGAAAGAGTCGATTTGTGGCTCCCTGAAGTCGTTCGAGGGGAGATTCGAAACATTGCCCGTTCTATGGGAGATGTCAGGAAACGTTTCGATAATTCATTCATTGAATCCGAAACATTGGATTCAACCCTTACTTCAGAAATCATCGAAAAGATGGTCGAAGACTTGATTGGAGAGTTTTCAACATGGAACGGTTCAAATGACGAATTCGAAACAGAGTCCAGTGATGAGGAATTGAGCAATGGCATGAGCACTTTCCTTATTGAGCATGAAGAGATTTATGATGAGCTCACAAAGATGAAAGAATTCTATGGCGAGACACATAGAACTGATTTGAATGGAAGAAAGATCTATCCAGAGCAACCAGATCGAATGATTATGCAATATGCAGCAGTCCTTTCAGGACGTCCAATCGACAATGTTGGTGCAATCATCGTCGCAACTCATGATGGAGATTTCACAGTCGTTGCAAGAGCATTCGAAGAACGATTCGGATTTGGAATTGCAAAGAATAGCCGTACGTTATCGCCTTGGCTACGTTCGTGAAGCTATTCGTCTTCCCAAACCGCTCTGTATCGTACGGTTTCTTCACCTTCAAACTGAATAGGTGTAAAATCAATTGATTTCAAATCATTTCCAACCGAAGAAATAAATTTCTTTGTAAGAGGCCAAGGGGGGCCATCTTGTTCAATTGAATCGTCAATACAAAGACGGCCAATGCAGACAAGTTGTCCTGCAGATGAAACAAGAGGGGACAGATTTCTCGATGCAGGTATTCTAAACTCCTCAGGTATTGCTTGAAGGATATGTACTTCAACAACCAAATCAAACGCCTTTTCCCATTCTTTATTTGGGTGTAAAAGATCGCCAACCACCCAATCAATACGTTCGTGTGGATAACGCTCAGACGCCCATTGGACAGCGGTAGGGGCAATATCGAATGCCGTTACATTCCATCCGAGTTCCGCCAAATACATCGCATCCTCGCCAAGGCCACAGCCGACAACAAGGGCAGTTCCCGGTGATAAATTCGTTTTCTTCATCCAATCGATAAGCAGTGGGTGAGGTTCACCTTTTGACCAAGGAATCCATGCTGGGTTGCTATCTGCATGATCATACAATCGTTCGAACCAATCAAGGAATTTCCCTTCAGTAGCAGCTGCATCTGAAAAGGAACGTAATTGTCTACGAACTTCATCCATGTGATTCAACTTCACATGTGGGCGATAAGAGCATCACCAAACGCTGAACAAGACATCAATGTTGCATCGTCCATGAGTCTCTCGAAGTCATAGGTCACCGTCTTTGCACTGATTGCGCCTTCCATTCCCTTGACGATAAGGTCAGCAGCTTCTGCCCAGCCCATGTGTCGGAGCATCATTTCTGCCGAGAGAATAAGGGATCCTGGGTTGACTTTGTTTTGTCCAGCATACTTTGGAGCAGTTCCGTGTGTTGCTTCAAAGATAGAGATTCCAGTATCGTAGTTGATGTTTGCCCCAGGAGCGATTCCAATACCGCCGACTTGAGCAGCCAAAGCATCCGAGATGTAATCTCCATTGAGGTTCATAGTTGCAAGAACGCCATATTCAGCAGGCCGTGTGATAATTTGTTGGAGCATTGCATCGGCGATAACATCCTTGATTATGATGTCATTTCCAGTAATTGGATTGGTCATTGAGCACCATGGGCCCCCATCGAGTTCCACTGCTCCAAACTCTTCCTTTGCAAGTTGGTATCCCCAATCTCTGAAACCACCCTCTGTGAATTTCATGATGTTTCCTTTGTGAACGAGTGTGACACTGTCTTCGTCGTTGTCAATTGCGTATTGATATGCTGCTCGAACGATACGATATGTTCCTTCCTGACTGATTGGCTTAATGCCGATACCTGAAGTGTTTGGGAATCGGATTTTATCGACGCCCATTTCATTTGTCAGGAAGTCAATGAGTTTCTTAACGCCCTCGGAGCCAGCTTCCCATTCGATTCCAGCATAGACATCTTCACTGTTTTCACGGAAGATGATCATATCTACATCACCAGGGGACTTCACAGGTGATGGTGTTCCTTCATACCAGCGAACTGGTCGTACGCAAGCAAACAAATCGAGCTTCTGTCGAAGAGCAACATTGAGTGAACGAATACCTCCACCGACAGGCGTTGTTAGAGGTCCTTTGATTGAAACTAATCCAGTTCGCATGGCGTCAAGGGTTGCTTCTGGCAACCATTCTCCAGTTGCATTGAATGCTTTTTCTCCGGCAAGTACTTCATTCCAAGCAATAGATCTTGTGCCATTGTATGCTTTGTTGATTGAAGCATCTACGACTGCCTTCATTACAGGTGTAATATCAACGCCGATTCCGTCTCCTTCAATGTAGTGAATAATTGGGTGGTCAGGGATGTGTAGTTTACCATCTTTCATGACAATAGGTGTTCCGCTCATAGTTCTCATAACGTCCCACCAATAACCACTTCAAGAACCAACCGACGCGGTAGTTTCTATGAGAGGCAGCGTATATTGGGCCGGAGGCACCAAATTAAGGTGTGAAAATCAACACAAACAAGCCATTGATGTGGATTGGGAAGATGGACCAAATCCAGTTCAGATTCTTCTTCAAATGGTGGCTGCATGTTCAATCGTCGATGTTGTTAAAGGACTAAAAAGCCGTGAATTCGGCAGAGTCTGGATTGACATGGATTCAGAACGGAGAGAGGAGCAACCCCGTTCTTTCACAAAGATGCATTTTGTATACAATGTTGAAGGCGACGTTCCGGAAAAGCTCGTTCGAAGAACAATTGAAAAATCTCATGAAAAGTATTGCTCGGTCTCAAACACAATCAACGAAAAGGTCGATATCACTTGGGATTTGATTCTTCACTGATCATGCGATTTGTGCAGTCGCCTTCAGAGAATCTATCGCACTACTAAGTGCTTGGTGGAGCATCTTGTAGAGTGGTAGCCATTGTTTTGGCACTTTTTCTTCTTCTTCAACGATACTCAATGAGCCGTTCTGTTGACGAACTCTTACACAAGGACGGATTTTTTGGAGGTCTTGTAGTTCTACAAGGAGAGATAATCTGAATTCATCTTCTTGGGAAGTGACTCGTGCGGAGTTAATATCAACATCATTCGCTACGGCAGGAAGAACATTTGCAGGGTCTCCCGAGCTCTTGACGATAGCATGGTGCGCAAGAACTTGTAGAAGATCTGCTATCACGTCAGAGTCGAAGGCAATTGATTCGTTGACTTCTTCTTCTTCTTCCAGTAGAATTTGTTGAAGTGGATTCCTTTCTGTTTGAGAATAAGAGTTGCTTGAAGAAAGTTCTTCGAAGATATTGATGTCATCTGCATCGAAGTCTGGCGTGATTGAGTCTGAGTTGAAATCCATGTTATCAAATTGTATTTTGTGCCATTCCCTTTTGAACTGTTGTTTCTACTGTGCCATGCCTGAAAGGTTCAAAACAGTGTGCTGAGTGGATTACTTGAGGGACGAGATGAAAAAATTACCATTCCTCATTGCTCTCGTTCTCCTTGTGCCTTGGGCGAGTTCTGCTCCACAAGGAATTGGAGGAATTGCTGGTGATGGTTGTATTTGCCATGGTTCTCAAGATACATCAACGGAACTCATCCTTCTTGGCCTCCCATCACAATTTGAATCGAATACTTCCTACAATTTTTCACTTGAAGTCAGGTCATCAAAGGTGAGTATTTCTGTGGGAGAAGAGGTTGGCGGGTTTAGATTAGAGGTTTCGAAAGGGGATATCCAGTTCAATGAGAGCCTCGGGCATGTTCAAAAAGTTGAGGATGGTTGGACACATACTATGTTGGGAAATCAAGTACGTTCGTGGAATTTCACCTACATCAGTCCTAGTGACAATAGTACATATGCAGATCTTACAATCAACGCCAATGCAGTTAATGGAAACGGGCAGAGTACTGGTGATGCGTGGAATGGAACAACAATTCGAATTCCTGGAACCGCCTATACAGGCGATTTGGAACCTTCTTCGCAGAACCATTCTCTCGGCACATTAGATTACACCATCGGTGGTCTCGCAACCGTTGGATTACTTGCACTAGCAATAATAATCATCAAAGATTAATCAATTTACAAATTCGATTGTACTGCTGCGCAGAGCTTTGAGCTGACGACTTTCTGAGGAACCATGTATTTGTTCACTCTTGACACCAGTTAGTACGAGCATTACACGAATCTCATCATCAAGTGATTCATCAATTGCAGTTCCCCAAATGATTCGAGCATGTGGTGAAATCCGTTCAGTTATGATCTGTGCACAGCGTTCTGCTTCACCAAGGGTGAGGTTATTCCCTCCAACTACATTGATGAGCGCACCTCTCGCATCACTGAAATCGAGATCAAGAAGTGGAGAATGAAGTGCTTCAAGAGTTGCTTCTTCAGCTCTTCCGGGCCCTGAGCCAGCGCCAAGTCCAATCATAGCAACACCAGAGCCAGAATTAATGACAGATTTCAAATCTTCAAAGTCAAGGTTGACCATTCCGTCTCGAGTAAGCAATTCAGTTACTCCGATAATCGAACGAACTAACAATTCATCGCCAACCCTGAATGCGCTTGCAAGAGGTAGATCCTTGACACCTTCTATCTCCAGTAACTTTTCATTTGGAATGACTAGAATTGTATCGCAATGCTCGCGGAGTCTTTCAAGACCCCACTCTGCATTTTCGCGTCGGGTAGCCCCCTCGGAGTTGAATGGATAGGTTACAACTGCAATAGTCATAGCACCTTGCTGTTTTGCCAATCGTGCGATGTGGCCCGCTGCACCCGTGCCAGAACCTCCGCCCATACCAGCAGCGATAATTGCAAGTTGCGTATCTGTAGTGATTGTGCGAAGTGACATTTCAGATTCTAGGGCAGCAGCTTCTCCCTTTGTTGGATCGCCGCCCGCACCGCGCCCTCTGGCGGTTCTGCCAATGAGGATTTTATTTTCTAATGGTGACATGAGCAAGGCTTGCGCATCTGTATTGATTGCATATCCTGTTACGAATGAATTTTCAAAAAGTCCTTCCGATTCAAGTCTTCCAACAGCGTTACAACCAGCTCCACCTACACCGTAGAC
>JABGWN010000166.1 GCA_018645535.1 Methanobacteriota archaeon | reverse complement strand
TAGTGAATGCATTCAAAACGCTTGAAAACAATCACTTTCAGGGCAATGTATGAATGAATGGCCTGAATCATGTTTCAAAGCCTACGATATTCGTGGATTGTCTGGTGAAGAGTTGTCAGATGAATTTGCATATCGCCTAGGTAGAGCAATTGCAACTTACCTCGATTGTGAATCGTTTGCAGTCGGAAGAGACATTCGTAAATCAAGCCCTGGATATGCTTCAAATCTCATTCAGGGACTTGTTGATTCAGGTGTTCGAGTTTTGGATTTAGGCATCGTTTCAACAGGATGTTTGTATCATGCTTGTTGGACGTTACCTGTTGATGGTGGCGTGATGGTCACAGCATCTCACCTTCCAATGCCAACCCACAACGGATTCAAGATGTGCAGGGGAACATTGCCTCTCGCAGGTGAAGAAATTCAAGAACTGAAAGGTGTATTCCTGGAAGGCAACTTTGCTGAAGGGGAAGGCGAGCATATTGATCACCCTCATGAGGAAGTATACCTCGAAGCAATCGTTGCTTCAACAGGAACACTTGCTCGCCCCGTAAAGGTCGCTGTCGATTGTGGAAACGCAGTTCCTGGCCCTGCAATGTCAAAACTCCTCGATATGATTGGAGCAGAACATATTGACCTGTATTGTGATTGGGATAATACTGAACCAAATCACGGAGCGGATCCTACTCGAGAATACAATATGATTGACCTTGCCAAGGCAGTTGTCGATAATGGATACGAACTTGGATTGGGTGCAGATGGCGATGGTGACCGAATCGGTGCAGTTGATGAGAAAGGAAACTTCGTTTATCCAGACCGACTTATTGCCCTTCTTGCAGATGATGTCGTCGGAACAGAAGAAGGCAAAGATCTCCTCATCTATGATGTCAAATGTTCAATGAATGTTGAGAAAGCAATCATCGAAGCTGGTGGAAGACCAATGATGGCAAAGACCGGACATTCCTTCATGAAGCGAGTCCTTGCAGAGAATCCTGATGCATTAATGGCAGCAGAAATGAGTGGTCACATTTTCATGGCTGACCGCGGTTGGTACGGTTTTGATTGCTCATTGTACAATGCAGCAAGAATCCTCGAACTCTGGTCAAGGAGAGATGCATTATTCAGTGAAGAACTGAATCGCCTTGCTCCGAATCTTCCAACAACTGGTGAAGTGAAGGTTCCTTGTCCAGAAGAAAAGAAACTGGAGATTGTTGCTGCAATTACTGAAGCCTTCAATGATCATGAATCATCAACCATTGATGGTGTCCGCGTACGATTCACAGAAGATGGTGAACAACAAGGATGGTATCTTGCTCGTAAATCAAACACTGAAGCAATTCTTGTCATGAGAGTTGAAGCAGTGAATGAAGAGAAACTTAGTCAAATGCTAAACCTCATTGATTCAAGAGTAAGTTCAATCATCAATATTGAGAAACTACTGGCTTAATTCCAATAGCCAGTATCATCAACTGTGGCACTAAGAGTTCCATTCCAAAGTTCAGAAATGGCATCAACATCGGTGATTCTACCGACTTCAACATGATGGACATAGCCTTGTTCATTGACAAAGAGAACAAAAGGAATGTTGGTTAAGTTAACCTCTACAGCCAACGAAGGATTGAGTATGAATGGGCGGTCGATGGTTCGGTTCAGGTTTGTCTCAGTTTTGTTGTGCCATCCGTTCATGTCACTGTAATCTTCTCGATCATCATAAGAGAATACCATCAGTTTCCCTTCTGGTATTGATTGATCGTAAGCATCCAAGGTCTGCTCACAATGGGCGCACCAAGGGGCTGAGAAGTATGCTACATACGACTCATTATCAAACATTGAACCATTAAATTCCTCTTCATTGTGCGAAGAACTTGACCATGAAGGGAATGGTTCAGCAACTGGACCGCCTTGGCCAAGAGGCTCCTCTATTACAGCATCACTTGTACAACCACTCAGGAAGAGTAACAAAACAAAAACAGGAAAGAATCTTGTTACCATGTATATCACTCAGATGTTTTCGATATCAAC
>JABGWN010000165.1 GCA_018645535.1 Methanobacteriota archaeon | reverse complement strand
TTCGCCCATATTCACGGTCACAAAGTTGGAATTGTAGCCAACAACGGAATCCTCTTCTCTGAATCATCTGTCAAAGGCGCTCACTTTGTTGAGTTGTGTGGCCAGCGAGGGATTCCTCTTGTCTTCCTTCAGAACATTACTGGCTTCATGGTTGGGAAGGCCTACGAAGCAGGTGGTATTGCCAAAGATGGTGCGAAACTGGTTACGGCTGTATCCTGCGTAAACGTACCAAAGTTCACCATCATCGTTGGAGGTTCTCACGGAGCAGGAAATTACGGTATGTGTGGCCGTGCATACGATCCGCGTTTCCTTTTCATGTGGCCGAACAGTAGAATCTCAGTTATGGGCGGTCCTCAAGCAGCAGATGTTCTAACAACCGTCAAACAGGATCAACGTGCTCGAGAAGGCCTTCCTCCCATGGAAGGCGATGAACTTGATGAGTTCCGTTCTCCAATCCTTGAGAAGTACGAGCGTGAGGGTTCACCTTACTATTCGACTGCTCGATTGTGGGATGATGGGATTATTGATCCTAGAGATACAAGAGACGTTCTCGGGCTTTGCCTTGCTTCTGCTCGAAATGCCCCTCTACCAGAAGGGAAATACGGAATTTTCAGAATGTAAATTCCAATTGAAAATTTAAAATTACAATTGAGGTTTTTAGAATGGTGACAATGGATAAACTCCCCGAAACAACTCTCGTCTCCTTGACTGTAGAAGGAAGTTCAGCACGCGTTGAATTAACTCGAGAAGACAAGTACAACGCCATGAATGTAGCAATGATTACTGAACTCATCGAAGTCTTTGAATGGACTGCTGAACGTAGTGCAGGTCGTCAAGACGCATTACTTGATTCAAATGGAAACCAATACTTGCGAACACTTGTTCTTTCTGGAAAAGGTCGCCACTTCTGTGCAGGTGCTGACATCAACATGATGCGGGATGCAGGAGCAAACACTCCTGAAGAAAACAGAAAGGATAGTGAACGTCTCGATCGTCTCTTCAACGGATTATGGTCCCATCCTTGCTTCACAATAGGAGCCATTCAAGGCGTTGCTTTAGGTGGTGGAGCAGGATTAATCGCTTGTCTTGATTATGTCATTGCCACAGAGGATGTTAAAATTGCACTTTCAGAAGCAAAGCTGGGGATTCTCCCTGCAGTCATCGGCCCCTATGTGTACCGAAGAGTCGGTTCAGCCAACTTCCGTCGCCTGGCTATGCAAGCGAGTCGAATCAAAGCAGAAGAGGCACTCCGCATTGGATTCATTGAATGCGTCGTAACCGACCAAGAATCCTTTACAGAAGCTATAGACTCAATCATTTCAGAGGTCCTAACCACTGGTCCAAGTGCAGCAATGCTCGCTAAGGAACTGAGTGTAGGATTTGACCGATGGACAGGTGATGATGAATCTCTTCGCAACTGGACGCTCGATTTTACAAGTAGAATGCGTGGTTCCAGAGAAGGCCAAGAAGGGCTCTCCTCATTCCTAGAAAAGCGTCCTGCAGATTGGAAACCAGAATGAGGTGAGACGATGATTCGACGTGTCTTGGTTGCGAACCGTGGTGAAATCGCCTGTCGTATCCTTCGTGCATGTCGAGAAGCTGGTCTTTCATCGGTTGCTATCTATGCTGAAAATGATCGAACTGGAATGTTTCGTGAACTTGCAGACGAATCAGTTCTTCTCGAAGGAGATACAATAACTGAAACCTATCTCAATGGCGCAGCAATTATTCAAATTGCGAAGGATACAGGCGCAGATGCAATACATCCTGGTTTTGGCTTCCTCTCAGAACGAGCAGGATTCGCACAGGCTGTAATGGATGCCGGATTGATTTGGATTGGTCCATCCCCCCAAGCCATTGAACAAATGGGCGATAAGATGTCTGCTCGTCAGATTATGAAAAGAGCAGGCGTACCCGTCATTCCAGGCGTCGAAATTGAAGAAGAGGACGAAGAACGTGCTCTTGCAGATATCCGTCAAGCAGCTATCGAAACAGGATATCCCTTACTGCTCAAAGCCACTGCAGGTGGTGGAGGGAAAGGAATGCGTGTCGTTCATCTTGAGGAAGAACTCGAATCTTCAGCACGATCTGCTCGCCGTGAAGCAGTTACTGCGTTTGGAGATGGTCGTGTTTATGTCGAAAAACTTCTACAAACTTCAAAGCACGTTGAGATACAAATTCTTGCAGATACACATGGTAGATGCATCCACTTGGGGGAGCGTGAATGCAGTGTTCAGCGACGTCATCAGAAAGTATTCGAAGAAGCTCCATGTGCTTCTATGAGCCCATCTCTTCGAGAACAGATGGGACAAGCCGCTGTATCTGCAGCAAAGGCTGTTGATTATGTTGGAGCAGGAACTGTTGAATTTCTCCTAGCAGAAGATGGTTCGTTCTATTTCCTTGAAATGAATACTCGAATTCAGGTCGAACATCCTGTGACAGAAATGGTCACTGGAGTCGATTTAGTTCGTGAACAACTTCGTATTGCAGCAGGGGAGCCTATGTCTGTAGGCGAAGTAGAACTTAGAGGGCATGCGATTGAAGTTCGATTGTATGCAGAAGATCCGAGTAACAACTTCCTTCCCGCTATTGGGCCATTAACAGTCTTCCGCCCTCCTACTGGCCCTGGAATCCGTTTGGATACTGGCGTGAGAGAAGGCGATGATGTAACGCCTCATTACGATCCGATGTTGGCCAAACTCATCGTTTGGGCACCATCAAGATCTGAAGCACTCCAACGGATGCGCCGAGCACTTGACGAGTTCGTTGTTCTTGGAACAACAACCAACATCGGTTTCTTACGCGTACTCTGTGACACAGAGGAAGTCATCAGTGGGAATACGTACACGACAATGATCGATGATGTCTTTCCAAACGGTTACGAATTCAATCCAACACAGAAACATCTCGATGTTGCATTGATGACTGCAGCAGTCGCAGAAACGACTGGAATGCATCGGATGACCGTTTCCTCATCTTCATCCAAAGAAGGCATTTCCAGCCCCTTCCAGACGCTTAATAGGAGGTATCCTTGATGCAGCATCAATTTAGATTCAACAGCGAGGTTCATGAGGTGACGCTAGAGCGTACACCAAAGATATGGACCTACGTCAACCATTGTGCTCATCCAAAAGAAGATGGTCGCGTTCGAATCTATTTCGAAGACGGAACAAAAGCATGGGCTCATGTGGCCAAAGTAGGTGATATATGGTGGGTTCATCACAGTGGTCATATCTACACATTAGAACGAATTGAACCTGGTGCAAGCGCAAACGAACATCATGGAGGCTTAGTCGCTCCAATGCCAGGAACAGTCCTTGAAGTCCTCGTATCCGAAGGCCAAACTGTTGAAGCTGGTCAAACCCTTATGATTCTAGAAGCCATGAAAATGGAACATAGAGTTGTAGCATCAGAAGACGGAACAGTCACAAAAGTCTCCTTTTCTGCAGGTGATCGAGTTGAACAAGGTGCAAGTTTGCTCGAAGTAGAAACCAACCAATAGATTCGGAATACTCACCGGCTGAGCAGAGGGTACCCTTTGCTCAGATGGGTCATCAAAGGGTTAGCAGTGGGCCTTGTCATACTAGCGTTTAGTACCTTATGATAGTTCAATGAGCAATAAAAGAATGGTAAATGGTAAACTGATGATTGTGATAATTAAGAATAATTTATCCCATGGTTCTAAACCTGCCCAGGTTA